>ONFW01000089.1 GCA_900317215.1 uncultured Eubacteriales bacterium
CCTAAGAAAACAGCCGACCACATTGCTCCGAAAACGGGTATCAGCAGGTTATAAACAGCGACCCTGCTGACGCTGTTATGAAAAAGAAGCATCGTCCAGAGCATGAAGGCGATACCGGCCATAGCCGCAAGATAAAGCAGCAGGAAAACAGAGGCTGCACCGTTGAAATTAAGTCTGCCTCCTGTCACTGCGCCGGAAATAACAAGGGCGCTGCCACCGAAAATAAGCTGCCAGGCAGAAAGCTGCACCGGACTTCTCCCCTTTGAGAGCTTTTTGCTGATGACATTGCCTGCCGCTCCGGAAAGATTTGAAAGGATAACAAGTCCGTCGCCTGCGAGAGTAAAGCCGGCGGAGCTGTCTGCTCCGATGTTCATATACAGTATTCCCGCAAGCCCTGCAGCGCAGCCGATAAGCTTTTGCGCGGTCAGCCTGTCGGCTCTGAATACTATCGCAGACAGTATCACCGATCCGAACGCTGAGACAGAGGTGAGTATTGACGATCTTGTTCCACTGATATTCACAAGACCGGTATACAGAAGAAGATACTGCAGAAAGGTCTGAAAAAAACCGAGAGTGCCTACGGGCAGTATATCCCCTCGTTTTAGCTTCATTGCGCCCTTGTTGATGAACAGTCCGCAGAGAAGAACTATAAGTCCGGCCAGAAGAAATCTTGCTCCCGCAAAAATGAGCTTGGAGGGTATGTCGTTCGGGATAATACCGAAAAGCTCATAGCCTATCTTTATGCACGGAAAAGCAGAGCCCCACAGCAGGGTACAGAACACAGCAACAGCTCCGACAAAAAGAGGAGCTGTTTTTATTTTGTCATTATTTCTGAGCTTCACGGCTGAGCATCATGCCTTTCGTCAAATCTTTCAAGAAAATTGTGCTCCTCATCTTCAAGATAATACCCTATCACAGTGCTTAGGTTGACCCTTTCAACGCTGCGGAAAATATTCATCTCGACCTGCGGGTTTGTTTTTTTAAGCTCACGGATAAGCAGTTTTATCTCCTGCCTTTTTGACGTGCCTGTGCCGTCCATAGCAGCGTTCTTCTCGGTGAATCTGCAGGCGCACTGCAGAAAATCCAGATGATTATAATTCCTCCATGAGATTATATCTTTTTCGCGTATATAGTACATCGGACGGATAAGCTCCATTCCCTCAAAATTGGTGCTCTTGATCCTCGGCATCATAGTCTGCACCTGAGCTCCGTAAAGCATGCCCATGAGTATTGTTTCAATAACATCGTCGAAATGATGACCCAAAGCGATCTTGTTGCAGCCAAGCTCCTGCGCCTGTTTATAAAGATGTCCCCGTCTCATTCTTGCACACAGATAGCAGGGATTTTTTTCAATATTCACCACGGAGCCGAAGATATCCGTATCAAAAATACGTATAGGTATTTCAAGAGCTTTTGCATTGTCGATGATCTTCTGTCTGTTCACGGGAGCATAGCCCGGATCCATTACTATAAATTCCATATCAAAGGGGTAGTCTCCATGGCGTGAAAGCTCCTGCATAAGCTTTGCAAGCAGCATGGAATCCTTTCCTCCGGAAATGCATACCCCTATTTTATCTCCTCTGCTTATCAGCTTGTAGTCCTTTACAGCCCCGATGAATTTATGAAAAAGTGTTTTTTTATACTTTGTTATTATACTGTGCTCGGCAGAATTGAACTTTTCCAAGCTTGTTTCTCTCCTCATAAATTTTTATCCAAATTATAGCACCTCATTACATTTAATGTCAACCTTGCAGTGTGGGGAAATCCCTTTTCTGGCTGTAGTGCCGGCTCGGTCACCGTGTTTAGTGTCCTTCCGTGTGTATCGTAAAGAAATGCTTTTGTAATAATTGAGTGTGTTTTGTGTGCAGATCTGAGCTTTCCTGCACTTATCTACACTACACTTTCCTTTTCTAACCTTATCTTTATTTACCTTATCTTACCTTACCTCTGACGCAGACTTAATAAAAGTGTGTGTAACAATTCCTTTTACCTCTGACGCAGAATTTGAAAAAGTGCGTGTAGCTATTTCGTATGAACACGGGAGCGGCAGCTTGCCGCCCTCTGACGCAGACTTTGTAAAAGTGTGTGTAGCTATTGCGTATGAACACGGGAGCGGCAGCTTGCCGTTAATGCATTGGCATAACTCCGTGTCCGGCGTAATATTATTAGATATATCAATTATCAGGGAGGAAGGGGAAGATGAAGGAAAGCACGGAAAGCTTTGATTCGGCTTCGGAGATACTCTGTGACGAGCTGAGAGAACTTGCTGCAAGAATACCTGAGAATAAGAAGGCGGAGATACAGGAACTCAGACTCAGGATCGGTAAACCGCTTACTCTGACAGACGGTACCTCTGCAATGTTTGCCGACAGTACGGGCAGGGTACTCTATTCTATGAGTGAAAAGGCTTTTGTGACAACACGGAGGCATGTATATGATACCTTCAGGCGATTGTGCGGTTATTCTGTGTACAGCTATCAGGAAGAGATCAAAAACGGGTTTATTACAGTAAAGGGCGGTCATAGGGTCGGACTTTGCGGAACAGCTTCGGTAAAGGACGGGAAATTATCGGCGGTGAGTGATATTTCTTCATTGAATATAAGAATCTCCCGTCAGATGATCGGCTGCGCCAATGAGCTGATAAAGGAGCTGTGTCCGTTAAGCGGAGGTCTGCTCATAGCAGGCGCTCCGTCAACAGGAAAAACAACTCTTCTGCGTGATCTTGCAAGGAGTCTTTCAATAGGAAACGGCTGCAGGATAATGCGTACGGCAGTGATAGATGAAAGAGGCGAGCTGTCAGGAACATATCAGGGAACAGCTTTTAATGACCTCGGACTCTGTGACATATTTAACGGCTATCCCAAGGGCGAGGGCATAATGCACGCTGTCAGATCAATGTCGCCGCAGGTGATAATATGCGATGAGCTGGGAGATGAGGAGGACTGCAGAGCTGCAGCTCAGGGCTTCAACTCGGGAGCAGCGGTAATTGCGAGCATACATGCATCCTCAATAGACGAGCTAAAGCGCCGTCCTCAGATGAAGGCACTGCTCAGGACGGGAGCATTTAAAACGGCGGCGGTATTGTCTTCACCTGACAGACCCTGCAAAATATCAGAGCTTATACAGATATCGTGAAGCGAAAGAAGGAAAGGACGGAATATGATACTGATAAGAATAATGGGAGGAGCATTTCTTGTGGTCAGCGGAGCGCTGGCAGGAATTTTTCTCTGCGAAAGACTGAGAGCAAGAGCCGACTTTATGGGACAGTATGCTCAGTTTCTCTCTCAGGCACAGGCTGTGATCGGATATACGGCGTCATCTGCAGGCGAGCTTTTTCGCAGTGCCGGAGGAGTGCCGTTATTGAAGCCCATGCTTGATAATGCGGTGGAGCTTATGAACGGCGGTATGGATCTTAAGGAGGCATGGAGAGTATCGGTGGACAGCTATGTCAAAAACGGACGAGACAGGCAGCTTCTGTATTATTTCGGAGAGACCTTCGGCACAAGCAATATAGAGGGTGAGCTTTCAAAGCTTGCTTTGCAAAGGGAAAACGCAGAAAAGCTTTACGGCGAATATCTTGAGGAGGTCAGAAGCAAAAAAAAGCTTTACAGAACTGTCGGCATGTTCTGCGGAGCAATGGCGGCTGCATTGCTGATATAAGAATGGGACAGTATGGGATAGGGTGAAAACAATGAATATAGATTTCATCTTTAAAATAGCAGCCATAGGAATAATAGTAGCGGTGCTGAGCCTTGTTCTTTCACGGTCGGGGCGTGAGGAGCAGGCGATGATGACCACCCTTGCGGGTCTGATAGTTGTATTGCTGATGCTTGTTCAGCAGATATCTGACCTGTTCACTACGATAGAAAGACTGTTCGGCTTCTGAAATGAATATATTCATGACGGCAGGCATAGCAGTTTCAGCGGCTTTTTGCGCCGTTGCGCTGAAAAAATACGCCCCCGAGATATCAGCGGTCATTGCTATAGCCGCAGGAGGGGTTCTCCTTCTGTCAGTGCTGTCTCAGACAGAGCCGGTCATAGATCAGCTCAGCTCCTTTATGTCAGGCTCCGGAATAGACGGGTCATACGGTGCCGTTATCATCAAGACAATAGGTATCTGCTTTATAAGTCAGTTTACCGCTGATACCTGCCGTGATGCCGGTCACAGCTCGCTTGCCTCAAAGGTAGAGCTTGCCGCAAGGATATCAGTCACCGTTATTTCCCTGCCGCTGTTCCGTGCCGTTCTTGACACTGCATTAAATCTTGTAAACAGCGGGAACAACTGAGGCAAAGCCGGAGGCCTTGATAACAGTATCGCAGAATACAGACGAACGGGAAGTGATAAGGATAAAAAGAATAATACTGTTTATTGCTGCAGCCGCGGCGGTGTTTGCTTTTTCTGTAGAGGTGTATGCGGCCTCGGACGAAAACGACTTATCCGAGGTGTATAAGTCTCAGTTTGAGGCGGCGGATATCAGCTCGCTTCTGTCGGGACTGCCGGAGGAAACAAGGGAAAGTCTTGCTTCGGCAGGGATAGGTCTTGATACAGACAGTACTCCTCAGCTTCCGGATACAGGCAGACTGCTCTCACAGGCGGCGGAAATGCTTGCATCAGGCAGCAGGACGCCTCTGTGCGGCTTTACGGTGTGCTTCGGCATAATAATACTCTGTTCGATGACTGAGGGCTTCGGGATAGGGGCGTCGGAAAAGAGGCTTCAGACAGTTCAGAATACAGCAGCTACAATGTGTATCTGCGCTGCTGTGATAGTGCCGCTATGCGCTACGATACAGCGTGCATCTCAGGTAATAAGCGGGGCGGCAGGCTTTATGCTGATATATGCTCCAATTATGGCAGGGTTGCTGAGCGGCTCTGGACATACCTCGGGGGCGGCATCATATTATACCGCTATGCTTACCGCAGGAAATGCCGTCTCACTTTTATCGTCAAGGCTTATAATACCGATGATGAATGTATTTCTTGCTCTGTCTGTTACCTCCTCCGTTTCACCTAAAATGCAGCTCGGCTCCTTGTGCGAGACGGTATATAAAACGGCAAAATGGGCGCTGACGCTTGTTATGTCAGTGTTTATCACGGTGCTGTCACTGAACAGCATAATAACCTCATCTATGGATAGTGTTACGAAAAGAGTGCTGAGATTCACTGTCAGCTCCTTTACACCGGTAGTCGGAGGAGTTCTCAGTGAGGCGCTCTCGGCCTTCAACGGCAGTCTTGAGCTGCTAAGATCGGGCGCAGGTGTATTTGTGATAATAGCCTCGGCATTTATACTTCTGCCTGTTCTGTTTGAGAGCATACTATGGCAGCTTTCACTTTTTGCGCTTGCGGCAGTGGCGGACATCTCCGGGATAAGCCGTATTGCGTGTGTTTTCAGAACAGTATCAAAGGCGGCTGCAATGCTTACGGCTCTGCTTCTGTGTACGCTGACGGTGTTCGTTATCTCTACAGTGATAGTGCTGCTTGCATACAGAGGACAGGGGTGACAGAATGGACGGCTTTGCTTCATGGGCGGCGGCGGTCTGTATCTGCGCCGTGATAGTGACGATATCAGAAATGCTCATTTCAGATACTGCGCTTGAGAAGAATGTGAGGCTTGCTTTGGGAGCTTTCATGCTTTGTGCAGTGATAATACCGCTGGGGGGAGTTGTTGAAGGGATAAGGGACGGGATCGATATAGGTACAGAGGAGCTTTCTCAGGCTGATATTTCGGGCGGGACAGAGCTTTGCAGGCTTGACTATATCAAGGAGCAGGTGATGCGGCTTATAAACGGTAAGCTCGAAGAAAACGGTATCTATCCGGTAAAAACCGAGGTGCTTACGGATATTGATGAGGACAACTGCATAACTATGATAAGGGCGGAGATATCCCTCAGCCATAACGATGCAAGAAGGGCGACACTTGCGGTCAGGCTGATAAAAAAGGAGCTGGGAATATCCTGCAAGACCTTGATAACACAATAGGACGGGGGAAAGGCGGCTATGGCAGAGGTCAGCGCGCAAAAAGACAGCAAGGAGGCAAAGGACAGCGTTTTAAAAAAGGACCGGCTTCTGAAGCTGGTGATAGCGGCAGGAATAATAGGCGTTGCTCTGATATTTATCCCGTCATTATTTACGGGTCAGAAAAATGCGGCAACTCAGACTGCAGTCGCTGCTCAGCCCTGTGAAACGGAGCTGACCGAGAAATACCGTGAAAGACTGAGCGCAGAGCTGGGCAATATGGTGGCGAGCATTGAGGGTGCAGGAAAAACAAAGCTCATGCTGACTCTTGACGGCACCGTAAAAAACATATACGCATCAGACCGGGATATCCAGCACAAGGGGAGCGCTCAGAGCAGCGGCGGTGATGTTCTGGATAACGAAAAGCGCTCATGTATCGTGGTTCGTACAGGCAGCGGCACAGAACAGGCCTTAACGGTCGGTCAGACAATGCCTGCGGTAAGAGGGGTCCTGATAGTCTGCGAGGGGGGAGGCAGCAGAGAGGTCGCCGAGAGGATAAGATCAGCGGTATCGGCGGCGCTGAATATATCGTCTTCCCGTGTTTGTGTATTAAAAATGAATTCATAACAGGAGGAGCATTGCCATGACATTCGGAAAAAGACAGCTTTTGATCGGAACGCTTGTAGTTGCCCTGGGAGCGGCGGTATATCTCAATTGGCAGTTTTCGGGCTCACAGCCGGTCTCTGTGACTGACGAGACGGCACAGACGGAAAAACAGCTCGGGCAGACCGTTTATGTCAACACCGAGGTATCCGGACAGACTGCCGGACATTCTGACACCGAGGGCAGCAGTAACGAGGAAAACTCTGACGGTGAGGCTCAGGAGACAATGAGTGAGGACAGAGGGGCTCTCGCGGATGAAAGAGAGAAGCGCAGTCAGGCACACATAGAGGCTCTTGACGGACTCAGGGAACTTGCCGATGATGACGGCACTACCGATGCCGCAAGGCTTGAGGCTGTTAGGGCGGCGGAGGAGCTTGCGTCGGCCTTCAAGGCGGAGGGCGATATCGAGGCGGAGATCAGGGCAAAGGGATTCAGCGATTGTCTTGTGTCGATAAACAACGCATCTTGTACCGTAATACTTGCCGTCTCAGATCTTGACGATGCCGCAGTGATAAAGGTAAAGGATATCGTCAATCGCCATGCAGGTCTGGATTTTGACAGGATCACTGTAACAATGTACAGACCGCAAGCCTCTCAGAATAACTGAGCCCACGGGAAAATCCATATAAAATACGACGCTCCACGGGAAATATTGTGCTAATGACAGAAAAATAACAAAAATGTAACAATTTCCTTGAATTTTTGTCCGATACAGGATAAAATCTAATACGGACTTTGATTTACGGAGGAAAGCTCATGAAGAAGCTTGCAAACAGACTTATGGCGTACGCAGCCGCTTTCGGAGCTGCGGTTCTTGGCTTCACGCTGCTGCCCCTTGTTTCGACGAGTGTACAGGCGGCAACATTCAATGATATCAACGCGTCTGAGGTATTTTTAAAGCAGCAGGAGAGCGATACCTGCACGCTTTGTTCAAATGTAATGATGCTCAGGAGAGCAGCGCTCATGCGGGGAGACTCCGATTGGAGCAGCATTACCGAATATAGCGCGAAGCCGTATATCTGGCTCAGCGGCGTGGGAATGTACAACAGCTATTCATATAAGAATATCAGCGTTTCATACGGAAGGATACAGTACGATGCGGAGTCTGAGCTGATAGCTCTGCTAAAAGAGCATCCGGAGGGGATAGTGGCATACGATTTCGACTACCCTCATGCAATTCTTCTTACAGATTATACTGACGGCGTATTCTATTGTGCCGAGCCTGCCAACTGCTCAGCGCAGGGCAGGGTCACTGCAGATCAGGCAATAGTTCCCGTCAGCGGAATAGAGGCTTATTGGTATGTGACGGATCCGGATCTGAAGCTCACGGCTCCCAAGCCTGAAAAGCTGAGGAATACATCATCTGTAGATAAAAAGAGCATTACTGCAGGCGAAAGTGTGACCGTGAGGGCCGGTGCCGCAGGCGGCGAGTGCTCATATAAATTCTCTATATATGCAAGAAAATCAGGCGAATCAAAATGGAAGACCCTAAGAGAAAAAACAAAGGCATCCCAGGTAAGCTTCCGCCCCTCTGAATACGGCAGATACGATATATTTGTCTGTGCAGAGGACGAGAAGGGCAATACGGCAAACAAGTGCTTTGATATAACGGTCACAAAGCCGCTATCAAATGAAAGCTC
>ONFW01000086.1 GCA_900317215.1 uncultured Eubacteriales bacterium
GTCTTGTTAAGGTTTGCAGTCTCGGAATTGATCCTTCTGTTTACCCTGTTGCGCACGGATTTCATCATTTTGCTCTGCATAACATTGATCGCAGACATCGGCGCACCGATAAAGGTAAGCATATCCTCGATATCATCGCTTCCCTTTATATAAACAACATAGTTCCCCTTGCGGATCACCGTGTGCGGTACGGCGTTTATCTCCTCTATCTCAGAGATCAGTCTTTCAAGATCGGAGGCAAGATTCCTGCGAGGCACGGAAAACTCAAGATGATAGTCCTTTTCCGGGTCGCTCACGCTTCCGCACACGAGAAAGGCTCCTCTGAGAAAGCAGGGTATACAGTCCTCGCCGTCTATATTAGCCCTGTTTATCCTCAGGCTCGGACTCCCCTTGCGATGTCCGAACAGATCATAGATCCTTGCACAGTCATTGCTGTCCGGCACACTAAGAGAATACAGGCTTCTCTCTGCGCCCCTTCTTGTCAGCCTGACCCTAAGATCTACAATTACGCCTGCAAGAGACGACAAAAGCTGAGAATACAGCTCTGCGGCAGCTCCCGATTCGGTTGTAAGTGACAACGCATTTGCACTGAACTGCTTTGAAAAAAGTGCCATTCCATAGACCAATGCAGCATTCTGCTCCTGGCTGAGCACCGGAGCAGCGCAGAGCGCCTCCTTGGTTTCCTTTGAAAAAGACATAAATACCACCGCTAATCCTTTGCGATATCTCTATGATGAACTATTACCCTTTGTTTTGAGTCAAGTATATGCTGATAAAGCACTCTTGTCATTGTTACCGACCTGTGCTTTCCTCCGGTGCAGCCCATGGCTATTATGAGCTGGCTTTTTCCCTCCGAAAGATAGAGCGGCAGGGAAAAATCCACAAGCGATATCATTCTTTCGGCCAGGCCTCTGGACTGCTCAAAGCTCATAACATAGTCGAACACACATGCCTCAAGCCCGGTATGGTGCTTCAGCTCCGGAATATAAAACGGGTTGGGCAGACAGCGCACGTCAAAAACAAGATCCGCCTCCGACGGTATGCCGTATTTAAAGCCGAAGGAAAGGCAGGTGACTGTCATTCCGAGAGCGGCGTTGCCCAGAAACAGCGCAGATATCCTCTCCCTGAGCTGAGAGCCAGAAAGCAGAGAGGTGTCTATCACATAATCCGCACGAGCCTTTACCTGCATGAGCAGACTGCGCTCAAGGACTACCGCATTTTCAGTGGAGCCCTTGCTCACGTCATAAAGCGGGTGCTTTCTTCTTGTCTCCTTGAACCTGTGCAGCAGAACATCGTCTCTTGCGTCAAGAAACAGTATCTTGTATTTTTTGTTTGATGTGCTGAGGGAATCCAGAGCCTCAAACAGATCGTCGAACACGTCTCCTGCTCTTATGTCAGTAACAACAGCGACCTTCTTTAGCCGCTCATCGGAGGATTTTTCGCACAGCTCATAGAAGGTCGGAAGAAGTATCGGCGGGATATTATCCACGCAGTAATAGCCGATATCCTCCATGTTCCTCATTGCTACGGATTTTCCCGCTCCGGAAAGACCCGTAATGATTATAAATTCCATAAAGTCTCTCACCTTTTCCCGAGCCTGCGGTCTATCTCCTTCCGATAAACCTTACCTCACAGCAAAGCTCAACATTTTTCTTTTCTCTGACTACCCTTTGAATATGATCTATAAGCCCGAGTACATCCTCTGCACTTGCGCCGTTATCATTGACAATAAAGCCGGCGTGCTTTGGACTCACCTGAGCGCCGCCGTATTCATAGCCCTTTAGCCCACATTCCTCTATAAGCGCGGCAGCATAGCCGTCCTTTGGTCTTTTGAAAACACTGCCTGCGCTGGGGTGATTGATAGGCTGCTTTTCCTTGCGCCTGTCCATGAGCTCCTGCATTCTCTCGGATATCTTGTCCTGCGGCTTAGGCTCGAGGCGGAAGCTCGCCCGAAGTATTATATAATCCTTATCCGTAAAAAAGCTGTGACGGTAGGAAAAATCAAGCTCCTCCTCACGGCAGCGCTTGATATTCCCCTGAGGATCCATATAATCCACCGAAAAGGCCGTATCCTTTATCTCTCCCCCGTAGGCGCCCGCATTCATATAGACAGCTCCTCCCACAGAGCCCGGTATCCCCCATGCAAATTCAAGTCCGCCGAGAGACATATTCCTTGCAAAGCTGCAGAGCCTTGCAAGCGTGGAGCCTGCTCCGCAGCGCACGGTATTATCCCCTGCAAGGGTTATCTCGTTGAACTCTCCTGCAAGATGTATAACAAGTCCGTCTATCCCTTTGTCGGACACAAGAAGATTGGAGCCCATTCCGATTATAAAATACGGCACTCCGTATTCCCTGCAAAGAAGTATCGTTCTTCTAAGCGCATCGGTATCCTTTACCTCGCAGTAGCAGTCCGCATTTCCTCCAATGCGGAAGCTGGTGTGGTTTTTCATGCTTTCATCTGTTGCTGCCGTACCGTTGATTTCCTTAAGCAGCTCTAAAAACTCTTTCTGTATCATAATAACCTCTGATAAGTATGATTATTTGGCGGCGCATCAGAACGGAATGGTCTTTACGCCGTTTTCTTCTTCCTCTGGAAGCTCAAGCCCCAGAAGCTGAAATAACTCTCTGGCGGCATTGTAGCCCATTTTACGCTGACGGTTGTTCATTGCCGCCACCTCAATGATGACCGCAAGGTTACGTCCGGGCTTTACGGGGATAGTGAGTATCGGGACCTGATTTCCGAGTATCTCGGTCATCTCGTTGCTCATACCCATTCTGTCATAGACCTTTTTGTTATCCCACAGCTCGAGTTTTATAACCATGTCTATCTTTTCGCTCAGCTTGACAGAGCCCATACCGAAAAGCCTTCTGGCATTGATAATACCTATGCCCCTAAGCTCTATGAAATGACGGATATTTGCCGGAGACGAGCCTATGAGCTGCTTGTTGGAGATCCTTCTTATCTCAACAGCGTCATCAGCGATAAGGCGGTGTCCTCTTTTAACAAGCTCTATTGCCGTTTCGCTCTTGCCCACTCCGCTGTCGCCGACTATGAGCAGACCTTCACCGTATACCTCCACAAGAACACCGTGTCTCGTTATTCTGGGAGCAAGCTCGGTGTTCAGCAGCGATATGAGCGAAGCCGACAGAACAGAGGTAGTCTCGGCGCTTCTGAGGACAGGTATTTTATATTTCTCCGCAGCATTCATCAGCTCGCCGTAGGGGATTATGTTCCTTGTTACGATGATAGCCGGCGGCTGAAGAGCAAACAGTCTTTCTATCACATGGTACCTTTGTTCCGTGCTGAATTTGTTAAGATAACTGTTCTCGGTGTTTCCGAATATCATTATTCTTGAATTATCAAAAAAATCAAGAAAGCCCGTCAGCTCAAGCCCGGGCCTTGTGATATCTCTCGACCACACCTTGATAGTCTCGGGATCGTCCGGCATATATGAGACCTCAAGATCTATCTCCTGAATTATTCTAGCCAATGAAACAAAAAACTTTGTTTCCATATATACACCTCCGTTTTTTCAGATCATATATGTATCCCCGGGCAGCCTTGCCCTGCGATACGACCGTTTTAAAAGCTATTGTATCCATTATATACTATTTTTTTCTTTTTTAAAAGTGTTTTATTATAAATAATATAAGGAATTTGAAAAAACTCTTTTGTTCATAAAGATTTCATGATATAATGTGTTGTATGATAAGGTATCAATCATTTTTATAATTGGTGATATTTATGCGTGTTTTGATTTTTACAGAGGTTCTCGCTCCCTATGTGAGCGGCATTTCAAGCTATGTTGAGGTTCTGAGAAAGGGACTTGAGGAGCTGGGGCATCAGGTTGCCGTTGTTACCTCCAGCCCGCACATCAGAGAGGCCTCATACAAGGACGGGATCATTCGGTGTCCTGCTAAATATGTCAGCAACAAATACGGGTATGAATGCAAGAATTACAGCGATCCTTCTATAATCACCTTTATTTCGTCCTTCAAGCCCGATATAGTCCATATCCACACCGACACCAAGATAGGCTATATGGGTCTGCTCGTTGCAGACAAGACCTATTCTCCTGTGGTGTTTACAATTCACGATTATTTCATGGATCGCTATGCCTCTTCAAATTCCGATCTTGTGTGGAATCTCAAGACATATTTTGAAAAGAGACATTTCAGGGATATGCTTGATAATTCCGAGATCGTCACCTCCTCCTGCAGCAGGGCGTCCATATTTGTTCAGAAGGCTGACAGAAAGCGTAAGGTCATGCTTATCCGCTCGGATACGGATACAGATAAATTCGACTACAGAAGATCCACACCCGCTTCTGTGAGAAAGATGAGAAACAAGCTCGGTCTTTCTCCAAGATCCACCGTTGCTGTTTTTGCAGGAAAGCTCACCGTTGAGAAAAATCTTGAGTTTCTTCTTGCAGCCTTTGCCAAGTATATCAAAAAGTCAGACAATATAGAGCTGCTTATCGTCGGCGACGGCACTGAGACAGATTATCTTAAGGATGTATGCGCCAAGCTGAAGATCAGTGATATGGTCGTTTTTGCCGGAGCTGTTGCCAATTCTATAATGCCCGATATCTACTCAGCCTGCGATATCTATGTCTGCTCCTCTGAGGACGGGCTGATGTCCATGTCCTTTGTTGAAGCCATGGCGTGCGGTCTGCCTGTTCTCGTCAAGGAGGACAAGGAGAAGATAGTGCATCATACGATCAATCATGGTCTCAACGGCTTTGTCTATACCAAAAACTCCGAATTTGCCAAATATCTGAAAACGCTGGCGGGACTCGACGAGAAAAAGCGCAGCATGATAAGACAGCTTGTGAGAGATACGCTGATAACCTCTAACAGCACCTCTATGGCAAAGCAATATGTAAGGGCTTATGAGCTGGCACTGCAGAAATACAAGCGCAAGCAGTACAAATAAAAAACGGGACACACGATAGGGAGATACTACGTGTGTCCTTTTTTGCGCCATTATTCTGTCATTTAATAAGAAAGGGCTGTCAGCCTGCTCCGAAGAAGCTGAGGAAATTGAAGCCCGTCGGAAGCGGGATAGTGAACATATAGATCGAAGCGAGTATCACACCGATGATAGCTATTATCATGACTGCGGCTCTGTTCGGCAGGCTCTTGAACACACCAACGATACCGAGCAGGAAGAGCACGACTGAATAGATAACATTAACGAGGTTATATGCATCTCCGTGAGCATTATCACGCTGTCCCTCTTCAAGAAGCGACTGAGACTCGGCGATAAGCTTTCTGGATTCAACAAAATACCTGTCGGGCATTCCCTCGACCTCAAACGGAGAATTCATTCCGTCCTTCATATCATCGCATGCCGAAAGCAGCATGGGGCTGCAGTTCTGCTCAAGCAGCATTTTCATTTTACTCTCATAGATAGCCGCTTCATCATTTTTTCCGTACATCTTTGCCACTTCGGCGTCTATCTGATAGTCAAGTGCCGTGTTCCACGTCATCATATCCGACAGATACACCTGCATCTCCGCATTGTAAGCAGAATTACCCTCTGCGGCAAGGTTATTGCTCTTTGTGTAATTGGTCGACTGATTGCCTCCGTGAAGGGAGCCTATCCACGTTGCCCA
>ONFW01000088.1 GCA_900317215.1 uncultured Eubacteriales bacterium
ATTTCATTTCACCTCTCCGGACAGCAATCTCCATGCTGAATATGCCGGCTTTGTCGGCGATGAAGATTTTTCTCTTGCTGCCGTTCAGCTAACCAAGAATAACGGCGATACCTTCATCAAGGAGGAGAATGTTCTCAGCGGACAGAGCAAGCTTGCAATGAGCGGCTACTCCTACAGTATAAACTCCACACCGTTTGATGAAGAAGCTGCTCCCGGTAATGAATTTCCCGAATACTATCTCAGCAAGGACAAAAAGACTCTTACCCTTTACCTTACAGCAAAAACGCCCTCAGAAGAAGCTGATAACCTTTCCCTTAGCTTTGATTCGGACACGCTTTATGCATATACCGTAAAGGATAAGCTCAGTGAAAGCAACGTCATAACTTCTCCCTTGAAGACCGACGATCTCGAGGAAGACTCTATCCTTCACAGATACGAGAACTACAAGCATGTTGAATACAGTATTGATACGACGCCTTATGAGCTTGACTATCACATCGACATTGAGCTAAAGGAAAAGCCCGAAGCATTTCTGAAAACGGAGCTCACCTCAAAGGAGGCTCCCGATCTGCTCAAGGACGGAGAAAAGGTCGAAATGACCCTTTCTCCCTTCAAACTCAAGCTAAGCTGCAGCAATACCTGGTCAGATGATGTGATAGAGTCTTATAAGGCTGAAAGCTTAAATGATTACTATATGTACATTAATAAATTGTCTCCATTCAGCCGCAATTATTATGAATTGATAAACCCGATCAATTCAGGGATAGTAATGAAGGACGGCAGACAATTCTATTTTGTTCAGAACAAGTACCCTGTCGAGATAGTTCAGGATCCGAACGACAAAAACAAGTGGATCTCCAACTCGGAGCTGATTCTGTCCTTTCTGGAATATCCGGCAGACCCATATTCGTCACTTTTTCTTGAGGATACACTTCCCAAGGCTGTGATAGATCCCGAGCAGATCGGCATTGTAGTCATCAACGGTAACGTTGTATACACTGCGCCCGGATGCGAGTCAATGGTGCTTCAGGAGCTAAGGCTGTTATCAAATATGTGGACTGTTGATGAAATAGAAGCTCTGATAAACAGTTTCTCAATAGATATATACGATTTAAGAAAAACAACAAATTTATTCTATCCGGAAACGGAGATCACTGGAAATTCGGTATATTTATACGGCTCCGGAAGCAAGGATGAGATTTTATCTTTTGTTTTCCGAGCAGAGCTTGAAAAGCCGAACGGGCTTTATATCAATGGTATTAATCTGGAACAGAAGCCAAGCGGAGACTATGTGATTAACATAGAATTAATAAGTCCATATATCTTTGATGATGCTGCTTATCCAAACGCAAAGGCTTATGTAGAAAAGCTTACGGAAACCAACTGGAGCACCATTATATATGACTTCTTAGATTACGGACTTCTTCCCGACGAAGCTGTTGATATCAATTTAGATCTGTCTCCTTATGAGCCCGGACGGGAAAATCCTCCGCCCACGGTAAGCGAGCCGGAAAGAACTGTTGCTGTAAGGTCTGATATGTCAAAGCTGAGGTTCAAGGTCTGGAGTGATGAAGAGATAAAAAATCTGATTTCCAAAGAGATATCCCACCCTTTATATGATAATTGCTATTCTATAAAAAATAATAATAAAAATAACCACAACGAATCCGATTTTATAAGCTGCAAGGAAATCAAGATTTCAGCATATTTTACCAAAAACGAGCTGTATAATTTCGTAAACTCAATGGCAGCTCAGGAGGAAAACAATCTCTTTATCACAAATATAGAAATGACACCCGTTGACAACGCCGATGGTCTTTTCCGAGCAGAGGTCACAGTTCAGAATCCCTGTGAGAAGAACGTATCCCTCTCTAAAATCAGAAACAAATACGGTAAGCTTTCAAGATCTGAATTGATAGCGTCTGCATTTAATACAACAGAAGGCTATGAATTTAACAACATTGAATTCCATTTTTGGAGAATTGCTTCCGACAATGAAAAGGCAAATGCCATTATCCGTTTGACAATCATTTTAAGAAACGCCTCTATGGAAGATTACAAACAGCTATTCAACAAGCTTAACAGTTCTTCCGAATTTCACATTGCTAACGAATTATCCTTTTCGGAAGAAGAATTTGAGGGTCATTTTATCAATGAAACAGATATAAGCTTAACCCTCTACCTTCTCACCTACGCTTTTTCAAATTAACCCTTAAAAAATCCTTCTTATCCTGATGCTCCCTTTCTGCCGCACAAGCACTCGCAGGTGTTTGTGCGGCAGTTTTTGTTTCACGTGAAACAGTATTTAAAAAACCTTACGTACCACTTTAATATATGATATAATGAGATACAAAGACAAAGGTGACCTGTTTATAAATATAATAGAATCTTCTGAAAAAGAATTGCTATGATATATGCACCCGAATACAATCTTCGGCTGTTATTATTTTTAAAAGGATATTGAAGCAAAGGAGGTATGGAAATGATCGACTCGGAGCTTGCAGTCAAGCTTATCGGCGGGGACGAAAAAGCCCTTGAAGATGTTATTATGAAATATACCGCTCTTGTATCAACGATAATATATAACGTCTCAAAGGAAAACATGACAAGGGAAGATATTGAAGAGGTCACCTCCGACGTTTTTGTTACTCTCTGGAATAACAGAGAAAAGATACAGCCCGAAAAACTGAAGGGCTATATCTGCTGTATAGCAAAAACAAGAGCCTTGAACAAGCTTGAAAGTATCGTTAAGAAAAACAATATAATAAGTATTGACGATTACGACTTTGAGGACGATTTTTCCATAGAGGATGATACAGAAAAAAAAGATGTAAACAAGGAACTGAGAAGCATAATCAATACTATAGGAGAACCGGATAAGGAAATACTCATACGTTATTATTTCTATTACCAAAAAACGTCAAGCATAGCCGAGATAATGAAGCTGAACCTTGAAACAGTAAAATCAAAGCTCAGACGAACTAGGGAAAAAATCAAGAAAATTCTAACAGAAAGGGGATACGAGATATGAAAACGAAATTCAAGGATGAATTTGATAAATTCGATATTGATTTCGATATTGATGAGATAACTGTCGTCAAAGATCTCGGAATAGATCCCGAAACTATCAAATGCAAGGCTATGCAGCAGATAAGAGCCTCAAAAACAAAAAGAAACCGCAAAAGACTATCCATTTGGCTTGTTGCGGCTGCAGTTTCGGCAGCCGTAGTCGGAACAACTGTCATAGCAACAACAGGTCTGCTCCACCCGGATTTTACCCCGATATATACAGGCGATGTCAGTGTGCTTGAGGTGGTAGGAACAAACGAATTCAACTTCAGCTCAGATAACAACAGTCTCAATGCTGAATTTCTCGGCATGGTATTTACCGAAAAAAATCTTGTGGCCTCCGTTGCTCTTACAAAAACTGACGGCACTGCCTTTACCGATGCTGACGGGATAATTGCTCCCGATGCCGAACCCTTGAATAACTACATCTCACTGGATAACTGTCCTGACGATTCGGACTCAGACTATTACCTTTCAAGGCTGAGGGATGCACAGAAGACCGCAGATTATCCGTATGTATACTTTATGCAGGGCAAAAACAACGAGCTGTATGAATCAGGCTCCGATGATCTGTATTATGTTCTCAGCGAAGACGGAATGTCCCTTAAAATATATATCACTACTCCCCTGCTCACAGACAAGGAGGATGAGGGGCTTGTCACTCTTAAGTCGGAATATCTTTATCAATTCAGCTATGACGAACAGCTTTGCGCCTTCAACACCATGAACGAGGATATTTATCTTGAAGCTGAAACTATCTGCTCAGATAAAAATCTTGATATCGAAAACGACTGCAGGTGGAGGAGAGAAAAAGGACGATACTGTCTGTACAGCATTAAAAAGGAAAAGCTTCCTCTGAGCTTTGAGATGAAATACCAGGCGGAGTATATGGAGCCGGAGATCATTTCCTCTGTTCTTGACAACAATAACTCCCCCATGATGATAAAACCCGGAAGAACAGCAAATCTTATGATCTCACCCACACAGATAAGCATTACCTCCAACGAAATCTTCACTCCCGAGCAGATCAGAGAAATGCAGAAAACCGGATATTATACTGAAGATCAGCTTTATTCCGATAAAAACAGTATTCTTAATTATGAAGACCGCATTTCTGCCTTTGTGCTTCCGCCCCGGAGTATAAATAATATCAGTTCAATAGATTATGAACATTCCATGGTCATTCTTACAGACAGTTCTGTTAAGTATCTGCTTGCAGAACATTCCGGCATAGAGTGGAATACCGATGAGGAAACTGGCAGCGTTATGATTAGTGATGAACTCAGACTGCTTTATTCTGATGTCTTCATTGACAGCGACCTCTATACCGATATCACAGCAGATAAGATACTGGGCATCGGAAAAACCACCGTCACAGACCCGAAGAAGATAGCAAAAATAGTGATTAACAATGAAACTATTTATACAAAGCAGGGCTTTGAGGATATCAAGGTGCCGGATCGTCCGGGTAATACAGATATAACAACACGCCCCGGGATAGATCTGTCCATACCGGAAAAAGGCAATCCCGACATGAACAACTATCATCCTTATCAGAACAACATCAATCAGATTAACCTTTTCCTAAGATATCTTGACATATACTACTGCACCTCGAGGTCTATTACACCCTATGTCAATGTTGATGATAACCCGAATTATATATCCACAGACATTTCACTTGAATATGAAGGAAGCGAGGAGGAACTCAAGGATATTCTCTACTACCTTATAGGTCTTGAAGAAAAAAATATTTTCATTACCTCAGTCACCTTCTCTAAGCCTAACGAAGAAAAAACAATATCAATGAAGGTTGAGCTCATCAATCCTTATCCTACCCGAGAATCAGGTCTTACTGAAAATGATTCTTCAAAATATATCCTTATGCGCTGGAATTCAGTAGACCGCAAGGCTCTTACTGACCGTTATTTTGATACACACACAGATGTCGAAGCGTCCGAATTTACGATATTCCTTGATAAAAATAAGGCTGTGCCTGAAATTCCCGAGCCTGTTACCCCAATCACTATTCCCGGTCACAAGCCCGTTTATCAAGTAAGCATCAAAGACTTTAAATACAAAAAATGGACTAAGGAGCAGCTCTCAGAGCAGGTCTGCAGTATCGCTGATAATATAGATGTCTTTGATCTTGAATCAATAAAGGATATCGACAACAGCAGCTTTTCAGCTTCTCAAATCGTTTTCCATTTCAAAGGCTCTAAGGAGGACATCATCTCACTCCTCAAGAGTATTTCAGCAATGGAAAAGGATAATATCTTCATAAAATCCCTGAATGTAATGTATATAGATGAAATAGAATATGTAAGCTATGAGCTTGATATCACTATAGTAAACCCGTATTATATGGAATCCTCTGATATAACTGAGGAGACAGCAGCAGACTATATTCTCAGCCACTACGGATCCACCGATTGGATATCAGCCACTGCAGCAGGGATAGATCTTTATAAGGATATCAATAATGTTACGGATACTTCAATGTATATTCAGCAGAATGAAGAAACCGGTCTTCCCGACTTTATCGTAAGCATTCATGAAAGATTCGACAACATGGAGGATATCAAAGAATATAGAAATAGCTTTGAAAAGAATGATACCTTTGCTCTGGGAGATGAGTTTAACTACGAAAAGGTTATCAATACCGAAGACGAAAGCAAAATATTATATGATACCATAACGACCCTTAGATCAGACAAATTCCTAAAATAATCTGATATATACCACACTAAACAGGCTGCCGCATTTTTTGTGCGGCAGTTTGTTTTTCCAGATGTTTCACATGAAACAATGCAATTGTGCTAAACCCGTGCAGAGCGCTGCCGTACCAAAAGCTGTGGGTCAGAGGTGATACATAACTTTGAAGTAAGCGAGAACATAATTTGAAAGCCCAGACACTGCGCAATGATATGTACAAATTGAAAAAAATGTATTATAATATAAAAAGATAATAAAAACAGGAAGGGCGTTAATATGAGATTCAACGCAGGAGAATTTGACATTGCCGTTATCGGTGCGGGCCATGCTGGTATCGAGGCCGGTCTTGCCAGCGCAAGGCTTGGTTGCAATACAGCCGTTTTTACAATAAATATGGATGCTGTAGGGAATTGTCCCTGCAACCCGTCTATAGGCGGTACAGCAAAGGGACATCTCGTAAGAGAAATAGATGCTCTCGGAGGAGAAATGGGAAAGGCCGCAGACGAGTGTTTTTTACAGATGAGAATGCTCAACCGCGGAAAGGGGCCTGCAGTACATTCACTCAGAGCGCAAATAGACAGGCGTGCATACAGCACAAGAATGAAACATACCCTCGAACTGCAGAAGGGACTTGAACTGCATCAGGCCGAAATAACCGACCTTGAGAAAACCCCCGACGGCACATGGCTGCTTACAACAAGACTTGAGGCTCAGTATACCGCAAAGGCGGTCATTCTCGCTACAGGCACTTATCTCGGCGGGAGAATATATGTCGGTGATGTTTCTTATGAAAGCGGACCTGACGGGATGTTCCCGTCAAAGTATCTGCCCAATGCACTCGAAAAGCTGGGGATGACAATAAGACGCTTTAAAACCGGCACTCCGGCAAGAGTGCTGAGATCCAGCATAGACTTCACCGACCTTGAAGAACAGTGCGGTGATGAACCTGTCGTACCCTTCTCCTATGATACGGATATTCCGGGAGAAAACAAGGTCAAGTGTCATATCAGCTGGACCAACGAAACGACGAAACAGATAATACTTGATAATATCCACCGCTCCCCTATGTACAGCGGAAGGATTGAAGGTATTGGACCAAGATACTGTCCAAGCCTTGAAGATAAGATAGTGCGCTTTTCAGATAAAAAACGACATCAGCTCTTTATCGAACCCTGCGGCCTTGATACTGAGGAGATGTATCTGCAGGGAATGTCGTCATCTCTGCCGGAGGACGTTCAATTAAAATTTTATCATTCAATAAAGGGGCTTGAACACTGTGTCGTCATGAGACCTGCCTATGCTATCGAATATTTCTGCGCTGACCCGATACAGATGTACAGTACACTTGAGTTTAAGGACTTTGAGGGTCTTTACGGTGCAGGACAGTTCAACGGCAGCTCAGGATATGAGGAAGCTGCAGCTCAGGGACTTATTGCAGGAATAAATGCAGCCTTGAAAATACAAAAACGAAAGCCCTTTATTCTCGACAGAGCAAGCTCTTATATAGGAACTCTAATCGACGACCTTGTAACAAAGGGCTGCAATGATCCATACAGAATGATGACCTCCCGCAGCGAATACAGACTGATCCTTAGACAGGACAATGCGGATACAAGACTTACCCCTAAGGGCAGAGAAATCGGTCTTATTGATGACAAACGCTGGGAACGCTTTACAAAAAAGCAGCAGACTATAAACGCAGAGCTTGAAAGGATTAATCATACCGTTCTCTCCCCTACCGAAAAACTCAACGGGATACTCAAAAGCTGCGGCACAACAGAAATAACTACGGGAGTAAAACTTGTTGATCTGCTGAAAAGACCCGAACTCAGCTATGAGGCTCTTAAGGAGGCGGATCCGACCCGACCTGAGCTTGACCCTAATATACTTGAACAGGTAGAGGTCGAGATAAAATATGAGGGCTATATCAAAAGACAGCTTATCATAATAGACCAGGTAAGAAGACTTGAAAAAAAGCTTCTGCCGCCTGATACAGATTACTCAAGGATAGAGGGTCTTCGCCTTGAAGCAAGGGAAAAACTGAATAAGGTGCGTCCCGAGAATATAGGACAGGCAAGCAGGATCTCAGGAGTCAGTCCGGCGGATATTTCAGTGCTTGTTATATATCTTGCTTCATTGAAAAACAGAATGGAGGATCAAAACGAATGATAACAGAGCTGATAAGATATTGGTGTGATGAAAACAATATAGCTGTTACAGCAGATCAATGCTCCGCCTTTGAAAAATACGCGGAGCTATTGATAGAATGGAACAAAAAAATGAATCTTACCGCAATTACCGAGAAAAATGATATCGCGATAAAGCATTTCATCGACAGCATATCACTTCTTAAATATGCAGAAATAAAAAACGGTTCTTCTGTTATAGATATCGGCACAGGAGCAGGCTTTCCGGGAATACCTCTTAAAATAATGCGTCCGGATATTAAGCTGACTCTGCTTGACAGTCTTAATAAAAGGCTAATTTTTCTTGACGAGGCTTGCAGACAATTAAATACGGAAGCGGAGCTGATACATGCAAGAGCTGAGGAATACGGCCGTATGACCGGATATAGAGACAGCTTTGACTATGCAGTATCAAGAGCAGTAGCAAATCTCCCTTCTCTGTGCGAATACTGTATGCCTTTTGTCAGAAAAGGAGGATATTTCATTTCAATGAAAGGTCCTGACGGTGAGGACGAATTGAGATCCTCAGAAAATGCGATAAAGCTTCTCGGAGGCAAAGCAGAGTATATCAGACAGCTTACTCTGCCTGATGAACAGTCCAGAACAATAATAGCAATCTTAAAAATAAGCGCTACCCCTCCCTCCTATCCCCGCAGAGGTGTAAAAATATCAAAACAGCCTTTATGAATAAAAAAGTTTTCAACCCGAACACAATACAAGGTTGAAAACTTTTTTTATTTTTCTACACAAACTGACAAAGCTCGTATACCGTGCTGTGTTATGATACTATAAAAGGAAAGGGGTAATACAAATGCTGATAAAATCAATAAAAAGCCGCAGAGTCAGAGAAATACCTATAGTCCGGATAAGACCATGCAGAACGCGCTCCAGAACAAACTATAATAACGAAGGTATGAAGGAGCTTGCCATGAGTATAAGAATGAACGGAGTTATTCAGCCTATTACCGTCAGAAGGGTCAGCTCCGCTGAATATGAGCTTATCGCAGGTGAACGCAGATTAAGAGCCTGTGTTATGTGCGGACATAAAAAAATACCTTGTATAGTTATCTCATGCAGTGATGCTCAGGCGGAGCTGTTTTCCCTTGAAGAAAACCTGCAGCGAGACGATCTGAATATATTTGAAACGGCTCAGGGTATAACAAGTCTTATGAATTCCCGCAGATTGACAAAAAACGAGGTCGCACATCAGCTCTGCAAGCAGCCTTCATCAATAGAAAATAAGATCGATATTCTTCAACTTGATGATTCAGAAAGGCAGCTCATACTAAAATCTCATCTCACCGAGAGGCATGCAACGGCCCTGCTGAAAATTACAGATAAACAGGAAAGACGAATGATACTCAGCGAAATTATTGAATATAATCTCAACGTTACTCAATCTGAAGGTTATATAAAAAGCTGTCTTGAAAAAACCGCCTATGAAAAAAGACAGGACGCCCGCAGAAAGGGTGTTATAAAGGATATCAGGCTGTTTGAAAACACCATAAAAAAGGCTCTCACTGCGTTAATCAGCTCAGGAATAGATGCAGAAAAGGACACCTACTATAACGATGACTATATTGAGTATGTAATTCGTGTTCCAAAGGACAAAAAAACTGTTATTGATGAAAGCAGTGCAGCATGAATTTCAAAAAAAGGCACGGCAGACCATGATCGGTTGCCGTGCCTGAATTATTATTCGCTGTCTGTATTTTTCTTTATCTCTATCCTGCCATAAAGTGAGGTGTCCGGTCTTTCGTTTATGCTCTCTCTGACTACTGCCGAGGAGCTGTCGTTTTCAAATGTACTGAAAACACTATCCTGAATATGCTTTTCACCCTCTGAATACTGCCTTCTCTGATATGTACTTGAATGGGTCCTGCGATTATACGAGCCGTCCTTATTGAAATTGCCTGACCTGTCACCTCTTCGGTATCCCTTATTGTATAAAGCCTTATATTCCGGGTCGGGACCTATAACAACATGGCGGTTCATGTTTTCTCCTTCACTCCATGAGGTAGCTCCTCTTACCTTCTGAACAGCAGTATGTATTATCCTTCTCTCATACGGATTCATTGGCTCAAGTGATGTTTTTGTTCCGGTCTTGACTGCCTTGAATGCGAGCTTCCTGCCGAGTATTTCAAGGGTCTTTTCCCTTTTCTCTCTGTAATTTCCTATATTTATTGATATTCTGTAATATTCCTCGTCAACATGGTTTGCCACAAGACCTGCAAGGTACTGCAAGGCATCGAGTGTCTCTCCCCTGTGTCCGATTATAAAACCGACATCATCACCCTCGATATTAATGACTGCGCCGCCTTCTGTCTCTTCGGCTGTCATCTCTATCTCGGTTATTCCCATTTTTGAAAGGATATCCTTAAGATAGCTTTTTGCCGTATCAAGAGGTGTAACCTCAACAAAAGCTCTGACCTTTGCAGGACTTCCTCCAAATAAACCAAACTTTTTCTTTTCAGGCATCTGCAATACTTCAAAGCTTGTGTTTTCAAGCTCTGTTCCAAGCTCTTCACATGCTTTTTTCTGAGCTTCTTCTACAGTATCTCCTACAGCAATAAATTCACGGATCATTTTTCTTTCCCCCTAATTCTTACCTTCTTTTTTTCTTTTGTTTTGATTTCTTTTTATATGCTTCAGGATCCGGCTTTTCCTTTTTTCCTACTTGTGAGGGTGCAACGTAATCAGGAACATCAATATAGGCAACACTTGCCTCCTGCTGTCTGCGAAGAACAACTCTTCGTCCCTCATCCCGCGCCTCAATAATACTTGCGTTATAATAAATATTCAGAATAAGCGATTGTACAAAGCCGAGAACCGTTGATGCGATCCAGTAGAAGCCCACAGCACCGGGTACGTTGAATGCGATCCATGCCGTAAAAAGAGGCATGAGAAAGATAAATACGAACATACAGCCCTTCATCTCTGTGCCGTTGAGCTTTTGCATTATTATCATGCTTACAACAGAGGTAACAAAACAAAGCACAGGAATGAGCCACATCATTGAGGCAAAGGAGCTGGCATTCGGAGTAGCAAGAAGATCCCAACCGAGAAAATTGAATCCGCTTGCAAATTCATTGATCTGAGTAGCCTCAGATGAGGAAAACAGAGGATTATTGTTCCCTTCCTTGAAGAAATCCTGAAGAACATTAAAATATTTAAGAACATAGATCTGACCGTAGTTATTACCACCAAAGGAGGTTCCGAGACCCGGCAGAGCGCTGAGACTGTTAAGAGCAGCCTCCACCTTTCCTGCGGCAATGTGCAGCGTATTCGTAAGAGGATTAATAACAGAATAGTACACTCCGAGCATAACAAACATAGGAGCTATCATTGGCAGACAGCCTGCAGACATACTGACGTTTTCCTTCTGCATGAGCTTCTGGATCTCGATCTGAGCGCCCGCTCTGTCCTTGCCGTAGCGCTGCATGATCTCCTTCTGTTTTTTCTGGAATCTCGCATTTGCAGCCATTGATCTCTGCTGCTTGATAGAAAACGGAACGAGAATCAACTTAACAATAATAGTGAAGATTATGATCGAAACACCAAAATTCTTTACGATAAAAAAGGCTCCCCAGAGTATAAATCCGAAAAGACTTCCTATCAAATTAAAAATTTGCATCATTGGCGAAAAACCTACCCTTTCAAAGCAGAAAAAGTCATCCGACCTTCCTGAACGACTTTAATTTTCGGGAAGCTCAGAAAAAATAAACTCTTGATACAGACCGGCTGCTTTGTATTTTTCCAAGATACCCTTATATATATAAAAAGCAATATCTACAGACATTACTTCAATTCTCAAAGTCAGATCCTGAACTGCGACTCTTTTTTTTCAGATAATCTATCCTTTTAGGCTCTTTTTTATATCTAAGTCTGATTTTTTTTTCCGGTACGGGATCATATCCTCCCCGCGAAAACGGATTACATCTGAGTATCCTCCAAACAGTCAGCAGCGTGCCCTTTATAGCCCCGAATCGGCTAATAGCCTGAATTCCATACACAGAACAGACGGGATAATACCTGCATGACGGAGGAGTCCTCGATGAGATATATTTCTGGTAAAGCCTTATAAGCCAAATAAGCGGGCGCTTCATTTCAAGACACCCGCATCTTTCAGCTCTTTTTTCATTGTACGCAGAATATCATAGCTTTTTACAAAAGGAGTTTTGCTCCTTGCAACAAACACCAGATCATATCCCGGCGTCACCTTGCCGGATATCTCTCTGAAAGCCTCTCTGATGATCCTGCGTGATCTGTTTCGCATAACGGCCTTGCCTATCTTTTTTCCTGTGGTGATCCCTATCCTGACCTCTCCGAGCCTGTTCTTCATAATATAAGTCACAAGAAGCGGGGAGGCAAACGATCTTCCACGATTATAAAGACGGCGAAAATCTCTATTATCCTTTAAGGTGATGATCTCACTCATATCTCATCTTCCAAATAACATAAATTCAAGACCGTCAGCCTGTCATTATTCTGTTATCCCTTGCGGCACTGATCAATAAGACAGTCTCTTTCTTCCCTTGGCTCTTCTGCGGGCAAGTACCTTGCGTCCGTTAGATGTTGACATTCTCTTTCTGAAGCCATGCTCCTTCTTTCTGTGGAGCTTCTTCGGCTGATATGTTCTCAGCATTAGAATTTCCTCCTTTCACGGCGGCACTGAAAGGAAGCGCCGAAAAGCGAAGGATCGGCAAATTAATTTCATGCCATATCTGCTCTGCAGCATTTCCATTGTACCATACATAGTTTTCAAGTTATAACCTTGCACTGTAGAATTATAAACCAAAACATAGGCTTCTGTCAACCGTTTGATTAAAAATTCTTTTCTACAAAAAGTATAAACCTACAATAGTATACTAACTATCCCTGACATGCCTCTGCTGCCTGAGCTTTCGCTTAATGACCATGGCTTTTCATACAAGAGGGACAATCGTTACTATATCAATAAATACCGAATCAAAAGCAGTAAAAGCAGTATTTTAACATCGAATGCAATTAATGTTGAAAAATCATGATATATGTGTTATAATTAGAATCGTATAAGTGTTTATTAGCGGTATAGGATAAACAGCTTAAAAAGACACGCTGCCCGCAAAACGGAGCAACAAAACGACCGCATACAAAAAAAACAGGGAGGAAAAAGACTTATGGATTCATTTAGTGAAGCATGGGGCATAATCTGTGAATACTGTAAATCAAAAATGACAGAAGTTGCCTATAAAACATGGATCAGCAAAATTGAGCCTGTCAACCTGGATTTTGCTCAGGGAAAGGCTATTCTTATGGTGCCGGCAGATTTTCACAGACAGACTCTCCTAAGAGGCTATATGAAGCTTCTGAACGATGCCTTTGCAAGCGTATTCGGCGAGGGTATAGAGATTTGCTTTATCATTCCTGAGGAGGAAAACAAAGCGGAATCAGAAGCAAACGAAATTATCAGCGATGAGGACTATGAATATACCTTTGAAACATTTATTGTAGGTTCTTCAAACAAATTTGCTCATGCGGCCTCTCTTGCCGTAGCACAGAACCCCGGCAAGGCATATAATCCTCTGTTTATTTACGGAAATTCCGGACTCGGAAAAACTCATCTGCTTTACGCAATCAGAAACGAAATAATAAAGACCACACCCTCAAAGACTATAACCTATGTCAAGGGTGATGATTTCACTAATGAATTTATCGAGTCTCTGCAGAATGCCACAACAAGTGAGTTCAGACAGAAATACAGAAATTCAAATGTTCTTCTGGTAGACGATATCCAGTTTATCGGGGGCAAGGAGCGCACACAGGAGGAATTTTTCCATACCTTCAATACTCTCAGAGAAGCTAATTGTCAGATAGTATTGACATCAGACCGTCCGCCCAAGGAAATAAAAACACTTGAGGACAGACTGCGCAGCCGTTTTGAATCAGGTCTTTTAGCGGATATACAGCCGCCAGACTATGAAACAAGAATGGCTATCATAAGAAGAAAGGCAGAACTGCTTGAATTTAATCTGCCGGATGACGTTACTGAATATATAGCAACAAGACTTAAGTCAAACATCAGACAGCTTGAAGGAGTTGTAAAAAAACTTAAGGCGAAGAATCAGCTCTACGGAGAGAAAATAACCATAAATATCGCACAGAAAACTATCTCGGACATTCTGAACAACGATCAGCCGCCACCGCTGACAGTAGAGAAGATAATCGACGAGGTCGCTCATACACGCGGAGTTACCAGCGATGATATCCGTTCATCAAAGAGAAACTCTAATATTTCCATTGCAAGACAGATAGCAATTTACGCCGTAAGGGAAATAACCTCTCTTTCAATGAAGAGCATAGGAGACGAGTTTGGCGGCAGAGATCATTCTACCATAGTCTATGCAATTAATCAGATAGAAAGAAATATGGAGAAGGATTCCAAGCTGAAATCTACTGTTGACGATATCATAAAGAACATAAGAGACAGATGATCCTCTGCACTCAATGTTGAAATAGCTTCAACAATTCAACAAAAACCGTTGATACACCAATTTTTCCGTTGATAAAAATACCGCTGAAAAATAAACAAATTATCAACAATCCACCAACATGACCTAACACCAATGTTAATAAAAAAATATCTTCAAATAATTATCAACATTTATAAAACATGCCTCAACACACATAAAAATCCTGAAAGCCGGATTTTTACAAGGAAAAATAAGGAAATCAACTTATCCACCACCTCTATTACTATAACTGAAATTAATATAATAAAATAAAAGACCAGAACGAAAAGGAACTGATAAAATGAAATTTAACTGCAACAGGCAGGCTCTTACAGAAGCCGTGTTGAATGTTATGAGGGCGGTATCCTCAAAATCAACCATGCCGGCTCTCGAAGGCATACTTGTCAAGGCAAAAAACGGCAGTCTCATACTTACAGGATATGATCTCGAAATAGGGATCACCACAAACATAGATGCAATGATCTATGAAGAGGGCGCAACCGTAATCAATGCGAAGCTGTTCTCAGAGATAATCAAGAGAATGCCCGAGGATCAGATCAATATAGAAACTGATGAAAAACTTACCGTATATATAAATAGCGGAAAATCAGACTATAAAATAATAGGCATACCTGACAGCGAATATCCTGAGCTTCCTTCTGTAAATTCCAACGATCCCATAACAATAGACGGAGAAGCTCTCTCCAGCATGATAAAACAGACTATCTATGCAGTGTCCGACAAGGATATCAAACCCGCACATAAAGGCTCTCTTTTTGAGATAAACAACAGAACCATAAAAATAATATCTGTAGACGGCTACAGACTTGCAATACGCAAGGAGGATATCGACTATAACGGAGAAAAAAGCTTTATCGTTCCGGGAAAATCTCTGTCAGAGGTTGAAAAGCTTATTACCGACGATATCGAAAAAGTAACTATATCACCCGGAGACAGACATATCGTGCTGAAAATAGGAGATTACTCGATAATAACAAGACTTATCGAGGGTGAATTTATGAACTATAAGTCAGCGATCCCTGCAAATCATTCAACGGAGATCAGAGTAAATACAAGAAAGTTCATAAATACTATCGACAGAATGTCACTTCTTCTCAATGAAAGAATGAAGAGTCCGATAAGATGCCGTGTTGAAAACGGAATGATAAAGACAAGCTGCAATACCCCTCTCGGTATGGCAAAGGACGAATTTGAAGCTGATATTCAGGGTGAGGATCTTGAAATCGGCTTTGACAACAAGTACATGCTTGATGCACTGAGAAATTCAGATACCGATGAAGTAATAATACACATGAACGGACCTCTCAGTCCTATGGTAATACTTCCAAGCGAGGGCGACAGCTTTATTTTCCTTGTACTTCCCGTGAGGTTAAGAAATGATAGATGAAAAAATAAAACTTAATGATAATGAAGAATATATAAGACTGTGCGACCTGCTTAAACTGACAGGAGAATTTGACACAGGAGGACAGGCAAAGCTCTCTATCCAGAACGGAGAAATACTTGTGAATGGTGAGGTTTGCACTCAGAGAGGGAAAAAGCTCAGGAAGGGTGACATTGTCATCTGCAGTGATAAGAGCTTCGAGGTGTGCTGACTTGCTGATAAAAAGTATTAAGCTTGAGAATTACAGAAATCTTGAAAATATGGAGTTTTTTCCGTCAGAGGGAATAAATATCATCTATGGAGACAATGCTCAGGGTAAGACAAATCTTCTTGAATGTATCTGGCTGTTCACAGGAGGACGCTCCTTCAGAGGCTCCAAGGACAGCGAGCTTATCTCATTCGGAGAAAAATTTTCCCGCGTAAGCCTTTGCTTTGAGACCGCAGTCAGAGAACAGAGCATAGTGATAATGATAAGCGGAGGAAAGAGAGAGGCTATCCTCAACGATGTGCCGAAAAAATATATGTCACAGATAATCGGCAGCTTTTGTGCAGTGATCTTTTCTCCGGATCATCTCAGTCTGATAAAAAGCGGACCTGAAGAGAGAAGAAACTTTATAGACGCCGCCTTGTGTCAGATAAAACCGTCCTATGCGATACTGCTGAGCAGGTATAAAAGAATGCTTAACGAGAGGAACGCTCTGCTCAAGGATATCCCGAAACACAGAGAGCTTGAGGATATGCTTGATATATGGGATGACAGGCTCGTAAACGAGGGTGCAAGGATCGCAGTTGAGAGACAGGAATATGTGAGCTGTCTTTCAAAGCTTGCCGAGGGGTTTTATGACGGTATCTCAGCAGGCAGGGAAAGACTGTCTCTTTCGTATAAAACAGGCTGCTGCAAAAACGGAGAATCTGACCCGGATATAATCAAAGAAGATATGCTATCATCTTTGCTCCAGAGAAGAACCGACGATATATACTGCGGATTTACAACTACCGGAGTACATCGTGACGACCTTTCAGTCAGAATAAACGGCAAGGAAGCAAAAAGCTTTGGCTCGCAGGGGCAGCAAAGAAGTGCAGTCCTTGCAATGAAGCTTGCCGAGGCAGCGGTAGCAGGGGAGAAAAAAGGAGAAAAACCGGTCATCCTGCTTGATGACGTTCTCAGCGAGCTTGATATGAAAAGACGAAGCTATCTTTTAAATAGGCTTGAAGGAATGCAGGTATTCATTACCTGCTGTGATAAAGCTGAAAGCTCAGAAACAAAATTCCGCATGGAAAACGGAAAATTATCCAGAACGGAGGTATAGTCTTGTATCTTCATCTCGGAAATGACACGATAATCAGAAAAAATGATATCATTGGCATATTTGATCTCGAAAGCTCAACTCTTTCTCACAAAACGAGAGAATTCTTATCCAATGCAGAAAAAAAGGGCAGGGTAGTGAATGTATCCGCTGAGCTGCCAAAATCCTTTGTTTTATGCAAAGAAAGAGACGAGGAAATAATATATATCTGTCAGCTTTCACCTGTTACGCTGATAAAAAGAGCGTCTCAGATGAATATATCAATTGATTGACTCAGAGAACCTCATAAGAAAGGAAGGATCATCGGTGTCCGAAAAAATCACGCTGCCGAGATGTCCCTATTGTCACAAAAAAATCTCATATCCCGGCGCAATGTTTCTGAAAACAAAGGGAGAGTTCAACTGCGGCTCATGCAAATGCATATCAAATGTAGTAATAAGCAGAGGTGCCTATGCGCTCGCAAGTCTGGTATGCATAGTGGCTCTGTTAATAGTCGTGCTGTATTCTATAGCAGGCGATCACGGAAGCTTTCTCGGACTTGCCTGTGTTTTTGCGCCATTTCTGATATTCTATATCATGATACCTTTTTTTGTGAAGCTTGCACCCTGCAAGGATAAATCTGCGGTAAAAAGGCTGCTTGAAAAAAGAGGCGCAGACGTTCCCGTTGAGGCAGTATATCCCGATATCCCTCAGACCGGATCAAACCCGGTACAGCTTGACGTAGACGAGGATTTTTCTGCAAAATTCATGAAGGTCAAAAGCAATGCTCACAGGATCACAGAGGGAGCTGATGAAGAACTGTCCTATGGCTCCGAGAATGAGGTAGAGGATATCCAGAATACAAGGATCGCATTTGATCTAAATGAAGATATACCGGAAGATAATAACGGCAGTGAGACTGTATCCGATGCGGATTCTGATGAGAACATAAGGATTTTTAAAAGGGAAGAAAACGAATTATCACAAACAATATCTGAGCCTGTCGAAGATGTGCCGATCAATGAAGAAAAGTCAGATCCTGAAGAGCAGTGATATGGCTTTGAATATCATTCTTATACAGATAACGAAAAGAGGAATAATATGTCCAAATTTCAGGTTTGTCCCTATTGTAAGACTGTATACAGATATAAGGACCTGATCTCCTTAAAGGGAAAAGAACATGAGTGTTATCATTGTCATAAGAAATTCGGTATAAAAAAAGGCTACAGGCTGGTTCCGGTAGCAATAGCCTGTGTATTGATGATCGCTGTGAATCTGTTTTTGTTTCACAGCTCAAATGATATAAGTAAGAATACCTTTATCATGATAGTTCTGACCGACGCCGCAGTCATACTGACGGCATTCGTTATCTCTCCTAAATTTATCAGATTTGCTGCTCTTTCAAAAAAGGAGCGCATAATTGATGAAACAGGAAAAACGGATAAAGGCAAGACACGCAAAAGGAGGTAAAAAAAGTATGGATCAGAATGATATTTCTCAGACTACCGAAAAATACGGAGCAGACGAAATACAGGTATTGGAGGGTCTTGAAGCAGTAAGAAAACGACCCGGAATGTATATCGGTTCTACAGGGCCGAGAGGTCTGCACCACCTTGTATACGAGATAGTGGACAATTCCATAGATGAAGCGCTTGCAGGCTATTGTACAAAGATAGAAGTTCACATTCTTCCGGGCGAGATAATAAGGGTCACTGATAACGGAAGAGGAATACCTGTCGGCATACAGCCAAAGCTTGGCATTCCTGCGGTAACAGTTGTTTTTACGGTGCTTCATGCGGGAGGAAAATTCGGCGGCGGCGGATATAAGGTCGCAGGAGGTCTGCACGGAGTAGGAGCTTCGGTTGTAAATGCTCTTTCCGAATGGATCGAGGTCGAGGTCTGCGACGGAGAAAGAATATATCGTCAAAGATTTGAACGGGGAGATCAGGTGACGGAGCTTGAAGAGATAGGAAAGGGGACACAAACGGGTACTACCGTAACCTTCAAGGCGGACCGTGAAATTTTCACCGAAACTGACGTGTATGATTATGAGGTACTCTCAACAAGACTCCGTGAACAGGCGTTTCTTAATGCAGGAGTTCATATAGAGCTTATTGACGAGCGTGACCCTGAAAATATCCAGAGCGAGGATTTCTGCTATGAGGGCGGAGTATCAAGCTTTGTAGAGTATATACACAAGAAAAGGGCTCTTGATGTTATACATCAGGATATAATCCATTTTCAGGCCAAAAATGACGATGATACTGCCTCCGCAGAGATAGCAATGCAGTATAACGAGAGCTATAATGAGCTGATACTTTCATTTGCAAATAATATACATACAAATGACGGAGGTACTCATGAGGAGGGCTTCAAAAGATCGCTCACAAGGGTCATGAACGACTATGCGAGAAAATTCAATCTCATAAAAGAGGGAGAAAAAAATCTCAGCGGTGAGGATGTCAGAGAGGGTCTTACAGCGGTAATAAGTGTCAAGCTAAAGGACGCCCAGTTTGAGAGCCAGACAAAGGCAAAGCTTGGAAATACCGAAATGAGGACGCTTGTTGACAAGCTTGTCAGCGAAAAGCTTGAGCAGTATCTTGAAGAAAATCCCGCAACAGCAAAGGCAATCTTTGAAAAAGCTCTGATGGCTGCAAGGGCAAGAGATGCGGCAAGAAAAGCGAGAGATCTTGCAAGAAGAAAAACAGCAATGGAGGGAGCAGGTCTTCCCGGAAAGCTTGCCGATTGTCAGTCGAGAAACGTAGAGGAGACAGAAATATATATCGTAGAGGGCGACTCCGCCGGAGGCTCCGCAAAGGGCGGCAGAGACAGGCGCTTTCAGGCGATACTTCCCTTGTGGGGAAAGATGCTCAATGTAGAAAAGGCAAGACTCGACAGAGTATACGGAAATGATAAGCTCATGCCTGTTATAACAGCTCTCGGCTGCGGTATAGGAGATGAGATAGACCTTGATAAGCTGAGATACGGAAAGATCATTATTATGGCGGATGCCGATGTCGACGGCTCTCATATCAGAACACTTATGCTTACATTCTTTTTCAGATTTATGCGTCCTTTAATAGAGGAGGGACATATATATATAGCGCAGCCGCCTCTTTACAGAATAACCAAGGGCAAGGAGCATCACTATGCTTATTCTGATCAGGAAAGAGATAAGATAATGGAGCAGCTCGGCGGTAAATATGAGATACAGAGATACAAAGGTCTTGGTGAGATGGACGCTGAACAGCTATGGGAAACAACAATGGATCCGGCAACAAGAATAATGCTCCGTGTTGAAATGGAGGATGCCGCCGCCGCCGATGAGGTATTTACAATACTTATGGGAGATAAGGTTGAGCCGAGAAGAGACTTTATCGAGAAAAATGCAAAGTATGTTCAGAATCTTGATGTATAAAGGAATGATCTATATGAAAAGGGTCACAGCAGCGCTGTTGGCAGCGTCAATATCATTTTTAATGCTGTGCGGCTGCAGCAATACAGGCGGCACCGCATCATCAGAGAGCAGTAACCAGATCACTTCTGAAAATAACGGACAAAATCCAGCAAGCAGCACAGCGGCATCAGAAAGCGGAACAGCTTCGGCTCCGTCTGACAGCTCTGTCTCTGAGAGCTCCGTCTCTGAGTATGATATAAAATTCTCGGAGCTTATGGATTCAATGGATTTTGGAGACTATGAAAGCTTTGCAAAAAGCTTTACGGATGATTCCGATAATAATTATGTCAAAATGAGCTATGAGGGTCTGAAACAGGGCTTTACCTATGACAGACAGGTCTGCATCGGGATAGATAAGGGAATATACTATTATCTTTTCCTGATGACATCGGAAGGAAAGACACAGGCAACTGTCGTATCTCTTGAATACAACAAAGAAGAAAATAGATTTTATATAAAGATGACGACAGATACCCTTAAAAAAGAAGACGAGCTTATGCAGTCATATATCTGTCCTGAGTGCTCAGGCAAGGGAGAGGTAGAAGCTGACGGCAAGACAGAACAGTGTCCGGGCTGTCAGGGCTTAGGAATTGTATTTCCGTGACAGCTAAAAAAGAATTGTATTAAGGAGTAAATATGAAAGATATAGAAGACAGTATTAACGAGGATTTACAAAAAGAAGAAGAGACGATAAATGAGGATAATCCCGAATGGGACGGCTCTGAGGCGGAGCTTGTAGCCGATGATGACGCCGAGGACTATGAGATACCAGAGACAGGAATAAAAATATCCTATGCTATGACCCCGGAAGAAATGTATAAATGTCTTGAGCACAGTGATATGTATAAAACAAAGGGAGCAAGGGCAGTTTTTTCAAGCATTGTTTTTGCGCTCGGCACAATAGGCTTTACTGCGGCATTTTTTATGAGCGAGGGTAAATTCAAGGGATATAACCTGTTTTTTGCAATATTCTGTCTTGTAATGATAGTCCTTGTATGGCTCGTGCCTCATCTGCATATAAAAAGCGCCGCAAGGAACGCAGCAAACGGAAAGAAGATAGAGGCGGAGATATATCCCGACCATATAGATATCGGAAGCGGTTCGGGCGCATGGAGTATTGAGCTTGAAGGCAACTGCGAGCTTGAGGAATTTGACGGTATCTTTTTGATCTTTGCTCCGAAGGACAGAAATTTTGCGATACCTCAAAGGGTAATAGAGCCTGAGATATTTAATGAAGTAAAAGCTATACTTGTATCAGGGACAAGGCCAAAAGAAAAATAAAGGAGAGCTGCTGAAATGAGCTGCGAAACACATATTATTGCAAGATATGCCGAGACAGATCAGATGGGAATAATACACCATTCGGTGTATCCGGTCTGGTTTGAGGCAGCAAGAACAGAATATATCAAGCAGGCAGGGATAACCTATACACAGCTTGAAAAGCAGGGGGTAATGCTTCCGCTTTCAGAGCTTAACTGCAGATATTTCCGTCCCGTGCATTATGAGGACGAGGTTATTATAATAACTGATATCCTGAAGGTATCTGCAGCAAAGATCTTATTCGGATATAAGGTCATTCTTGCAGATCAGCTTATGGCTCAGGGAAGCACAACTCACGGCTTTGTAAGCTCAGAAACCTTCCGTCCGGTAAATTTAAAAAAGCTAATGCCGGATTTTTACGAAAAGCTTCAGGCTTCGGTCATACAAATATAAAAATATCAGCAAGGTTAAAATGCTTTAATATGAAAGAGGTGCGTAAGCTTGGATAACGAACAGAACAATCAGTCCTCAAAGATAATAGATGTCGATATAGAAAGGGAAATGAAAAAATCCTTCCTTGATTATTCTATGTCGGTAATAGTATCAAGAGCGCTGCCGGATGTCCGCGACGGACTAAAGCCTGTTCACAGAAGAATATTGTATTCACAGTATGAGGACAATCTTACTCCCGATAAGCCTTATAAAAAATGTGCTACCACTGTAGGTAATGTTCTCGGTAGATATCATCCTCATGGTGACAGCTCGGTATATGAGGCTCTTGTAAGACTTGCACAGGATTTCTCAATGAGATATATGCTTGTTGACGGTCACGGAAACTTTGGCTCGGTAGACGGTGATCCGCCTGCTGCATACCGTTATACCGAATCCAGAATGAGCAAAATAAGCGTAGAGATGCTCACGGATATTGATAAGGAAACAGTGGATTTCATACCTAACTATGATGACAGCCGAAAGGAACCGTCAGTGCTTCCTTCAAGATTTCCGAACCTCCTTGTTAACGGCTCCACAGGTATCGCTGTTGGTATGGCGACAAATATTCCGCCGCATAATTTGGGCGAGGTAATAGACGCTGTAGATCATGTGATAGATAATCCTGACGCTTCTCTTGAAGAAATAATGCAGTTTATCAAGGGACCTGATTTTCCGACTGCAGGCATAATCATGGGTCAGAGCGGTATAAGAGCCGCATACGCCACAGGCAGAGGAAAAATAACAGTAAGAGCAAGAGCAGAGATAGTTGAGGATAAGAACGGCAGATATAAGATCATTGTAACTGAGCTTCCTTATCAGGTAAATAAAGCTCGTCTTGTCGAGAGTATTGCAGATATGGTCAAGGACAAGAGGATAGAAGGAATATCCAATATAGACGATCATTCTGACAGAAACGGAATGCACATTGAGATCACTCTTAAAAGAGAGGCTTCTCCGAATGTCGTGCTAAACAGTCTTTTCAGAAATTCACAGATGCAGATCACATACGGCATTATCCTTCTCGCAATCGTCAACGGAGTGCCGAAGATACTTACGCTTAAGGATATCATTCAGAATTACATTGATTTTCAGGTAGATGTTATAACAAGAAGAACGATATTTGATCTGAGAAAGGCTGAGGAAAGAGCACATATCTTAGAGGGCTTGAAAATAGCTATAGACTTTATTGACGAGGTCATAAGGATAATAAGAAGCTCTAAGGATCAGCCCACCGCAAGGATCAGGCTTTCAGAGCGTTTTGGCCTTGATGATGCTCAGACACAGGCTATAGTAGCAATGCGTCTCGGACAGTTATCAGGACTTGAAAGAGAAAAGATAGAGGAGGAGCTTGCAGCGCTTATTGATAAAATAGCCGATTATAAGGATATCCTCAATAATGGTGAGAGACTTCTTGGCATAATTAAGACCGAGCTAAATGCTGTCAGGGCAAAATTCGGGGACGAAAGAAGAACTCAGATCGAATCCGTAAGCGGAGAGGTAGATATAGAGGATCTGATTCCTTATGAGGACTGTGTGATAACGATGACAAACTTCGGCTATGTTAAACGTCAGAAGGTGGATACATATCGTACACAGCGCAGAGGCGGCAGAGGAATTTCGGGAATGAACCGTCGTGAGGAGGATGTTGCGACCGATATGTTTGTTGCGGGAACTCATGATTATGTTCTGTTCTTCTCCAATCTTGGCAAGGTATACAGGCTGAAATGCTATATGATACCCGAGGGTTCAAGAACCTCAAAGGGGATGAATATCAATAATCTGCTTCCGCTTTCTCCAAATGAAAAGGTGACATCAATGATCCGTATGCCCGAGGAGGGCGACGACGGCATGTATCTTGTTATGATAACCAAAAAGGGTATCATAAAGAGAACGGCTACTGAGGAATTCAAGACCACCCGAAAGGGAGGACTTATTGCCATTGATATCGACGACGATGACGAGCTTGTTTGGGTGCGTCTGACAGACGGCAATTCTCAGCTTCTTGTAGCAACAAAAAATGGTATGGCTATACGCTTTGACGAAAATGAAGTCAGAAATATGGGCAGGACAGCTCGTGGAGTAAAGGCAATTGCTCTCAGAGGAGGAGACAGTGTAATCGGAATGTCCATACTCAGGGAGGATGCGTATATTCTTACGGTATCTGAAAAGGGCTTTGGCAGACTTTCTCCTCAGAGTGACTACCGGATACAGTCGAGGGGCGGCTGCGGTCTTGTGAACTACCATACCGAGAAGTTCGGCAAGGTTGCGGCTATAAAGGCTGTTGACCTTGAAGATGATATTATCCTTATCTCCGACAGCGGAGTAATCATCAGGATAGAGGCTTCTTCAATAAGGATATGTTCAAGACCGAGCAAGGGTGTTATAGTAATGAAGATAGACGATAACAGCAAAGTCGCTACAATCTCCAGAGCACCCCATGAAGAGGATACCGATGATGATGACGATAACGATGAGGACGATGAGGATTCTGATATCTGATAAATGAAAAAAGCTGCCGCACAAATCAAGTGCAGCAGCTTTTTAATTATTGGCTGATTTGTTTTCTTATAGCTTCCACCTGAGAAAGAAGCTCTTTGGTTTCTTCAAGAGGAAGCTGTTTTATCTTATATGTCAGCCTTTTTTCTCCGTAGATAGTCACCTTTAAATGACATTTTCCTTTTTTTTCCTGAGTAAACATCTGAGATATCTCTGTTTTGCGTATCATATCAAAGGGAATAAAATGCTTTTTAAGAGTAAGTCCCTTAAAACAGCAGAGCACAAGAGCCTTTTCGTTAATTCCTAAATGGGAGTGCCTGTATGAGAAGATCCTGAAAAGCAGCCACCAGATCAGACCGAAATAGATAACTGCGATAAGAAACATTGTAGATTCTCCTACCCGAAGGAACATATTTAAAAAAACGGTTATGGCTGTTAGCAGAATAATACAGATCATGGGATAATATACGTAAGAATAGATGCTTTTTTTAGCGACATTTATTCTTCTTATCTCATCATGAGGTATGCCCGTAAGCTTTGTCATATAAGTATTTACTTTTTCGGTATTCTCAGCCGATACAATAAGACCCTTATCTCCTTTTAGCTTGCCGGAGCCTATGACGGATATAGAACAGTTTCTGAGACGAAGGATCCTCATCAGCAGGCTTTGTTCTATGCTGACCGAGGAGATAGAATTTATTCTTGTGCAGGTAATACATTTACTGATAAGTCCTCTCGAAATGATAATATGTTCGCCTAAAACTGAGCTTCGCAGACGGACATATCTTAAAAAATATATCAGTGCGGAGATAAGCCAGCACATAATTATCAATGTTGCCAAAGCAGCGGATGCAGGGGAAATAACCTTAGCAATAAGACTCCATTCCGGATTTAAAAATCCTTTTATAATATCCTGTGCAAATTGAGTACCAGTTATCTTTGAGACGTTATAAATCACAGGAACGATAAAGATCATGCCGGTAAGAGGATTTGACCAGAATGCTGACATGAGGATTATACTTATCACCCGTGATCTGTAGACCCGGTGTATGCTTTTCCCTTTTTTGTAAAGCTTTTTGATTCTTAGTGCGGTCTTTTTTGTAAAATAGCCGGATATATCGTAGCTTTTTTTTGAGCCGGCAGGAGTGTCCACTGAAATTTTTTCCGCTCCGAAAAGAGCGGAAACAGCATCCCGGTAGAATACGACTGTCTGTATCCTGTTGTATGGCAATATAAAGCTTTGATTAAAAAAAACTCCTTTTTTTATATGAACGCCGCTTTTTTCAAGTCTGTATTTATAGTTTCCATAAGAATAGGTGTAATACAGCAGGATAGCAAACACATAAAAAGCATTGAAGCCAAGAGAACTGATTATTTCAATAATACCCTGCGGCCTGAAAATAAACTGCTGCAGAAGGCTGAGTATAATAAGAATTACAGATATCTTAAGGTGCTTTACGAAGGTGTAGGGGTGTGTCCTTTTGAATTTAGTGTCCTTCCTCATTTATATCACCCGATCCGTCTATGATTTCAGTAGATGCCAATTCGGTTATCATATTTGCATCGTCAAGGGAAATATTGCTTATAATAGTAAATGATCCCGTCAGCATAATATAAACAGAATAACATCTGAATATCTTTTGTATAAGACCCTGTGATATTATGCAGTATTGGATATCGTTGAGAGTGATTCGTGTGTATCGGTGAATAAAAAAGCCGTTTTTGATGTTGATCGAGTTTTTGTCCGCAGAATACGATAGATTACTGTAATACAGAGGAACAAAAAGAAATACGCTCAGAAAGTATAATACAAGAGAAACCGCCCCAAAAGTAATACCGGTATAAGGGAAAAAATAAGAGACAACACAGATGATGCACATAACAGCAATAAATATCAGACTTATATCTGTTGCCGTAACAAGCACGCCGCGAGATGAGACAAATTCCTTTATCTGCGGACTGTTATTTTCCATTCTTTTCCCTCCTTCATTCGGTATTATCTATTATTATAGCATATAAAAAGGCTGATACACTATATAAATCAAAAACTTTTATAAAAAATTCTCCCTGAGCCGAAAGACAAGACAGGGGAAACCCTTTTTTTCGCCGGAAAAGTGGCTTCCCAGTGTAGTAGAGATGGTAATTGACGGAATGAAGAATTAGTTGTACAATAAAAGAATAAAAGTATGAAGGAGATGCAGGTATATGAATTCTACAAAAGAGGCTGCTCTGCAGATGTCGTCACTCTCTGTTTTCAGAGGAATAACCGAAAGAACGGTCATAAAGGCATATTATGAGCTTTTATGCTCTGTAGATAAGCCTGTATTTCAATTTGCTCAGGCATGGGGACGTTTTTTCTCATTACTGTGTGAAAGAGAATGTACTGAGGACTTTGCAAGATATATGACAGAAACGGCTCTTTATGATGAAAATGCCTTTTCAAAGGCTTCAGTTGCAAACATAGAAAAGCAGCTCCCTACAAAAACTATAAATGCTGTAAGAAGGGATCTCTCTGTAATAAGAAGAGCAAGTCTGCTGTCTCCTGAAAGGATACTCATGGACTATACCTACCGCGACGAGCTTGGTAC
>ONFW01000002.1 GCA_900317215.1 uncultured Eubacteriales bacterium
TTTTAGTGCTGATGCTTGCTGGCTGCGCCCTGCCCTCGGCAATAACCGCAGGAAGGGCTGAGCGCATACTGATAAAGCTCAGTATGCCCTTGAAGGTGCTGTCTCTGTTTTTTATTCCCGTTTCTGCGCTGAATGCCGCTGTGACCGGGCTGCTGACGAGGCTGCTCGTCAGAGGTGAAAAGCAGGAGGAGCAGACGGAAAACCCCACAGAGGAAAGGATACTGATGATAGCCGATGAGGGGGAGGAAAACGGAACCATTGAGGAGAACACAAGGAGCATGATCGAGAATGTGTTCGAGTTTGATGATACTGCCGTAGGAGAGATAATGACCCACAGGAAGGATATCGTTGCAGTGAGGGAGGACGAGAGCCTTTCCGGGCTTGTAGCTCTTGCGATAGAGAGCGGAAGATCGAGGCTGCCGGTTTATCATGACGATATTGACAATATCATCGGCGTTATATATGTCAAGGATCTTTTGAGATATGTCGGAAAGACTGCGCCGGAGGACAGGATAGACCCTTCGATAATCAGAACGGCTGTTTATGTTCCCGAGAGCAAGCGCTGCAGCGAGATGTTTGAGTATATGACTGCAAATAAAACGCAGATCGCCGTTGTTGTGGATGAGTTCGGCGGCACGGGCGGGATAATAACAATGGAGGATCTGATAGAATCAATACTTGGAAATATTCAGGACGAGTATGACAATGAGGACGATGTTATCAAGAGGGTAAACGAATACAGCTTTACCGTGGACGGTGCTGCTCCGCTCGATGAGATAGAGGATCTCACAGGGATAAGCTTTGACGGGGAAGAAAGCGATACGATAGCCGGAATAATGCTTGACAGAATGGGTCATATTCCCAAAAAAGGCGAGCATCCGTCGATAATGATAAACGGCACAAGATTTACCGTGCTTGAAGCCGACCAGCGGCGAATATCCAGAATACTGATAGTCAAGAGCCATAAAAAATCACAGTAATAGCAGGCTGAAAAAATCCGCAGATACCGGACACCGGCGTCTGCGGATCTTTTTTATTCTGATTCCTGTTGAGTGGTCTGCGTGGAGGCTTGCTCTGAGGTCTGCTGTGAGGAATATCCGTCATCGTTCAGCAGGCTGGGCAGTTCATCGCCAAGGCTTAGTAGCGAGGTCTGTGAAACAAGCTGATCCGCTATTGCGCTGTCTACATAACATTCTGCTCTGCCGTTAAGCACGGCAACAGTTTTTCCCGAAGGCTCGCGCAACAGAACGAGAGTATCCTTTCCGTCCTCGTCTGCATCATAATCAATTTCAACGGATAATATCTCCTTCAAACCGTCGGTGCTTTCCACAGTTGTGTCTGTCCATGTCAGAGCGGTGAGATTGAGCAGAAAGGTCGAAATTCCTTTGGAATTGATCTTGTTTCCGTTGCAGTATACGGTGATAAGCTCTGTCTTGTAATAATTGGAGCTGAGCCCTTCCTCTTTTTCATATTTAAACTCGTAGGAGGCTTCGCCTGCCTTGATAGTTGCCTTTTCGACCCGGTCACTGTTGAAGGTGAGAATACTGCTGTAGAGAAGGTCTGTTTTCTTTATGCCGTACCAGTCGCTTTCCGACATGCTTGTGCTGAAAACTGTAGTGTCGGCGGTATTCATCAGATAGAAGTTTTTGTCCTTGTCGGGCTTAGAGGCTATCAATGTGAATTTCAGACCGTTGTCAGCCTCGATATAAATTTTTTCGTAGGGCTTGTCAAGTCCGAAGCGCTGAAGATCATCCTTAGCAACATTGATATCAGCCACCCAGATCGCCTTAAGCTCGGAAAGAGAGGAGGTAAGCTGATTTGTCATATTCGTGTCGCAGGGATAGCGGGCAGGCTTGGTCATGACGTGATAGCTGTCGTAGCAGTCATAATTATTTTTTCTGAACTCGATATCCTCACTGTAGTTCTCTCCTGACAGAGTGCAGCGGGTGATATCCTCAATATAGGGCGTCACCTGCTTATCAAATAGCTGCAGCTTTTCGATATAGAAGGTGTTCGCAAGGCTTGACTGAACAAGATAGACGTTCCTGCTGCTGCCTGTTTTCATGTATATTCCCTCGCCGCCGGGAGCGTCATTGCCAAGCTGAAGCTCCTCAAAGGAGCCGTCGCTGTATCTGATTCTGACATTGGCTATAGCAGGCTCAAGACCGTACTCTTTATATTTGCTGCCGCTCTTGTCAACTATCTCTCTTGCTGACTGTGTGAGGCATTGTCTTACAAGATCGTCGGTGACATTCTTGTCAAGTCTCAGCTCGGGGTGATCCTGCATGGTATAGACGAGGGTGATATCGTTATCTTCCTCGGATTCACTCTCTGTCTGGCTTTCTGTTTCAGTGCTTTCTTCAGCAGATACTGTTGAAGAACGTGATCTGGAAATCTCGCCGGTATCAAAGGCAAGAAGCTCATAAGCGCCTCCTGAATTGCTCACGCTTATTTCCTCGGGGATAAGACCGCTTTTGTCAAAGAGGAGTATCTCGTTTTTGTCGGAAAGTGTCAGCTCCTCGTTGTTTGAGGGAATAAGCAATACTGCGGCGAGGGCTGCTCCGAGCAGAGCAACTATCGACGCCGATATTACCAGGAGTTTGGTATTCTTTTTCATCGGGCAGACCTCCTTATCTGTTGATCCTTCTGAGGAATACGACAAAGCCTGCTCCGAGTATGAGTATCGGTATAAAGGCGTAAACTATAAAGCCAAGGGTCATTGCAGTCTGCTTGTCAAGCTTCAGGTCAAACTCTGTTATGACCTTTTCGGCTACTGTGATCCTGCTTGTATCCCTGCCGTTTACTGAGGCGAGCATAGTGGAGAGGTAGAGACTGTTTGCATAATCAGAGCCGTAATAGGATCTGGAAAACGGTCTGCAGCTTCCTGAGACAATGATAGTTGAGGACGCATTTTCGGTACCTGTGGCGCCTTTTGCCAGAACAATTGTCTTGCCTGAAATTGCATCGCTGTAATCCCAGTCCTCGCCGGCATCAAAGGGGCAAATTCCCGAATATTCAGAATATGTGAGCAGCGCCGTGCAGTGATCCGGCTCAATGACCATGACCGGTCTTGAATATCCCGTGATGACCGGCTTGCCGGATTCCTTTACAAGCTCGGTATATTCATCGGAGGCGTAGTTGCACAGTACCCCGTCGAAAAAGTTTGTGCTGCTTGCGTTTATCTTGCTTCCGTCCGCCTCAAAGGCGTAGCCGTGACCAACTCCCAGCCCGTATTCCTCCAGCAGCTTGTCAAGGTTTGGAATATTATTGTCATTTGTCTCCGAGATGAAAAGCAGATTCTTTCCATATTTGCCGTTGTTGGAAATGAAGCTTCTGATCTTGTCGGTGTTCTCGGAGGAATAGTCCTGTGAAGGAGCGAATATTACCGCCATATCTGTATCCTCCGGGATATCTGATGACAGCAGGCTCAGTTCTCTTACGGTATAGCCCTTTGAGGTGAGAGACTTTGCAAAGTATGTGTAATCCTCGTTCGTGTAGTCCGTTATCAGAGCGACGTTTGTCACCTGCTCATTAGTAACTGTGACGATTGCATTGTTGATCTCTTCCTCTGCGTGCGAGGAAGCAATATACTGATAATTGCCGGAGTAGTTCTCAAAGGTAAAAAGCTCGGCCGGGGTGAGATGAACATATTTGTCGGCGCAGGACACGATAATATCGGTCTTGCTCAGCTCCTCATCAGGATATTTATCCGTGAAGGAGGGATTTCTTACGATATCGGTGTATTCAACCTTTATCATGCCGCCCGATACCCTTTCCATTTCCTCAACAAGCATAGCGGTCTGTCTGCAGTAGGGATCATAATTTATATAGGATATCCTGTCGCTGAGAATAGTGATCGTTACCTGTTTGCCGGTCTTTTCGGCAATTTCTCTTGTGCGTGAGCTTATCTCAAAAGAGTGCTTGCTTGTTATATCCGCCGTCATGCCCGACAGCCTTGAGGTGAGTGTGGCAGCTATCACATTGACGAGTATAACCGCTGCAATGATAAGCAGACAGGTCACTATTGAGATCAGTCGGTGTCTCTTTTTTGCGGACATAGGCTTTTTAGCTTTTGTGTCTGTCCCTTCGGGAACTGCGGTATTCCGTGACGGTGAATTTTTCTTCTCTGCGGTGTCGGTTCCGGCAGGCTTTGAGGCTGAGATGTTCTCCTCTGCAGGCTTTTCAGCTATGTTAGTCTGCTCGTTCTGTTGTGTTGTTTCGTTAATCTTTTCGTTTTCTGTCATGTCGGCACCTCCTTAAGCCCATCTTCTTCTGTCGATGACTCTGTCCGTAAGGAAAAGGAAGAGCAGTGCAACAGTGATGAAGAACACTACGTCTGAAAGCGAGATGATACCTAAAGTGAAGTTTAAATATCTTGCCTGGAAGGAAATGCTGTTTATGACATCTCTGAGCCATTGCCAGGAGACGGTGCTTGAAATAGTATCTGCAAGGCTTATCAGGAAATTCGCAGCAAAGGAGAATACCGCGGCTATTATCACGCTCTCGGTGAGAGAGGAGATGAATATGCCTATTGCGATGAATACCGAGCCCAAAAGAAGCATTGCAAGAATATTGCCGAAGATAACGCCCCAATCGGGAGCTGCGATCGCCGACATCAGTATCCCGTCGACTATATATGCCGAAAGACATATGGCGAGCAGTGTGAGCGCCGAAAGAAACTTTGCCGTCACTATTGCGCCGATACTGACAGGTGAGGTGAGAAGGGCCTGATCGGTTTTATTCTTTTTATCCTCAGAAAAAAGCTTCATGGTCATAAGAGGAACAAGGAAAAGTACAATGGTGAACATATCCTTGAATACATTGGTGAGATTTGATATCCCTGCATAAAGACATTCGACATAGAGAAAGATGCCGTTGAACATCATAAACGCCGCAGCAACGACATACCCGACAGGTGATGTGAAGTAAGAGGCAAGCTCTCTTTTGTAAATTGCAAACATGATCCTTTTAATCCTCCTTTTCCGCCTTGTGCTCGGATATTATGCCAAGGAAAAGCTCCTCAAGAGAGTGTCCTGCGGGCTGCATGAGCAGTATACTGAAGTCTGTTCTTGACATTGCTCTGAAAACGGCCCTTCTGATATCCTTTGTGCTTTCAACAAGGAATTCGTAGCAGCCCTTTTCTGTTTCGCCCTTTTTGTAGACCTCCGAAACGCCGTCAATATTCCTCAGTGCGGAGATGATCCCCTGCTCGCGTCCCTCTGCGATAATTCTCAGCATTTTGGTACCCTTGCCTGTGCCTGTTAGCTCATCCATGTTTCCCGATGCGGCGATCCTGCCGTTGTTGATGATTATTATCCTGTCACAGACAGCCTGTATCTCCGTCAGAACATGAGAGGAAAGAATGACAGTGTGCTTTTGTCCCAGTTCCCTTATCAGGTTCCTCATTTCAATTATCTGTGCCGGGTCAAGTCCCGAGGAGGGCTCGTCAAGTATGAGCACGGGAGGGTCGCCGATGAGAGCCTGAGCAAGTCCCACACGCTGACGGTAACCCTTTGAAAGATGCTTTATTATCCTGTGTGTTACGTTCTCAAGCCCCGTGGTCTTATAAATCTGAGCAAGATGCTCCTTCATTGGCAGCCGGACGCGCTTGAGGTCAAAAATAAACTCAAGATAGCCCTTGACGGTCATGTCATTATACAGCGGCGGCAGCTCGGGAAGATAGCCTATGCTTTTCTTCGTATCCTTCGGGTCGTCAAGGATACTCTTTCCTGCAATAAGCACCTCGCCGCTGTCTGAGGAGATGTAGCCCGTTATTATGTTCATTGTCGTTGATTTTCCTGCGCCGTTCGGTCCGAGAAAGCCGAGGATCTCTCCTGTTTTCACTGAAAAGCTTACATTATCGAGAGCAAGCTGTTTGCCGTAGCGCTTGGTAAGGTTTTTTACTTCGATCACTGTACCTTCCTCCTTTTATCAGATATCTATCTCAAGAACAACAGGACAATGGTCACTGCCGTAAACATCAGAGAGAATGTCTGCTCTCGTGATCCTGTCCTTTATTCTGTCCGAGACAATAAAATAGTCGATACGCCAGCCGATATTCTTCTCTCTCGCCTTGAAACGATAGGACCACCAGCTGTAGCGGTCTGTCTCATCCGGGTGCAGACAGCGGAAGCTGTCCGCAAAGCCGGAGCTTAGCAGTATATCGAGCTTTTCTCTCTCCTCATCCGAAAAGCCCGGGTTGCCCCTGTTGCTCTTGGGATTTTTAAGGTCTATCTCTTTGTGAGCGACATTGAGGTCTCCGCAGTATATGACGGGCTTTCTTTTGTCAAGCTCTTTCAGATAGGCTCTCAGGTCGTCCTCCCATTTCATACGGTAATCGAGCCGCTTCAGTCCGTCCTGGGCATTGGGGGTGTAGACGTTCACAAGGTAGAAGCCCTCCGACTCAAAGGTTATCATTCTGCCCTCATGAGCATGGTCGTCTATACCCATTCCGTTAAGGGTAAGGGACAGGGGCTCGTGAGGAGTGAATACCGCTGTTCCTGAATATCCCTTTTTTTCGGCGCTGTTGAAGTATTTGTTCATGCTCAACGGTACATCCGCCTGTGCCTCCTGCATTTTTGTTTCCTGAACGCAGACAAAATCCGCATCCTCGCGGTTCACAAATTCAATAAAGCCCTTTTGCATACAGGCTCTCAGTCCGTTAACATTCCAGGATATGAATTTCGTAGCTATCATTCCTTTCCTTTTTGCAAAATATAACAAAGTATATTATATCACACCATGTATACCGACATCAATTACTATTTGTAATTTTTCTGTAAAGGATAAAAGAGGATACGACATTTTTTTTCTCTGACAGATGCTATGATTAAAAAAAACAAAGGGAGGAAGGCTGATGTCGTGTATTTCTATGTTGGGGGACAAGGCGGACAGGAAAACAAGGGAGGCGGTGATAGGCAGACTTCTCATAGACCATGCGTTTCTTTCAAGGGATACTATAGGAGAGAGCCGCTGTGCAAGACCGATAGATCTTCTGACTGTCGGAAACAGAAAAAAGCAGGTATTGTTTGCAGCAGGCTTCCATGGAATGGAGTGGATAACCACTATGCTGATGCTGCGTTTTACTGACGAGCTGTGCGCCTGCGTAAAAAAGGGGAAAAGTATGTGCGGAATAAGGGTGGGGACCTTTCTCAACAGAAGGGGGATCGCCGTGATACCGTGTGTGAACCCGGACGGAGTAGAGATACAGCTCCACGGAGCAGGTAGCGCAGGAGAATATCGTGAGCTTGTGGAGCGTGTGAGCATGGGGGATACAGGCCATTGGCAGGCAAATGCCGCAGGGGTGGATATCAACCATAATTTTTCTGCAGGCTGGGAGGATCTGAAAAGGCTGGAGCTTGAAAGCGGAATAAGCTCCCCGTCGCCGACAAGATATGGCGGAGAAGCTCCCGAAAGCGAGCCGGAGACCCGTACAATAGCCTCATACTGCCGCACGGGAAGCATATCTCATGCTCTTGCCTTTCATAGTCAGGGCGAAGAGATATACTGGAGCTACGGTGATTACAAAGAACCCGAGGCGTTGAGAATGGCAAGGCTGATGTCTCATTCGAGCGGCTATAAGCTGGGAGAAGCTGAGGGCCTTGCCTGCGGCGGTGGCTTCAAGGACTGGTTTGTGGAGAAATTCCGCAGACCGGCCTTTACGGTTGAGGTCGGACTCGGAAGAAATCCTCTTCCTCCGGAGCAGTTTGACGGGATATATGAGAGACTGAGGGAAATGCTTGTGCTTGCGGTGGTATTGTAGGCGCAGAGTTAGTCTAAAAGAATTACGGGGCGATCATCTGCGTCTTTCCGTTACATTCGCTTCATGAGAAAGTTTTTACTATGGAGCCTGTATTGATACTGCTTCTGCCTGTCAGAATGAGAGCCGCAAAGAAAACCGATAGAGCTGAACACAGCGCAGGCACACACAGGTTAAGGCTTGATAATTGTAATCGGTTGTGTTATACTTTTGCTATTGACAATAGGAAAGAGATGTTGGTATGAAGAAAACAGTGATGTATCTGATAGCGGCTGCTCTTGTGATAACAACTTTGGCAGGCTGCGGAACAAAAACAGATAATGCCCAGGCTTCAATGACGAATCAAAGCTCCGTTCAGAATGATAGTGTTCAGAGTGATGAAAATAATGCGGATCAGAGCAGTGATTCTGAGAAAAAA
>ONFW01000087.1 GCA_900317215.1 uncultured Eubacteriales bacterium
AATAAAGAAAAAATAACCCAGACGCTGCGGAAATTCACATACAAATAACAAGCCGTTGATCACGCAGCCGTTCCGATTTAAGGGCGGCTGCTTTTTTCGGGCTTATGATTTAAGAGCGTGTTATTATTTGCACTCAAATACCGTTTAAATCCGGTGTGATTTACCCAAATCCGAGTTCTATCCCAAAGGGAAGATGAAAGAAAATATCCTCCCCGAACAGCCGCACCACGAAGGCGCATGGGCGCTGATATTCAAGAATTTCCTTCATATATTTTTGACGCACAAATAAGCGTTTTGAACCAAGCATAGGCTGAACTGTTTTGATTTGAGAAATCCCCAAAAAGCGATTATCGGGTAGACAAATCCTGATTTTTTGTAAAATAGAAGAAAATAAATCTGTATAAGGAGAAACTATCATGGGATTTTTTGATAAGTTATTTAACGCAGCCAAAGCTGCAGTCGAAAACACGGCAGCCGAAAGCACAACAGAAAAAGCAGAAGAAAAACCTGCAGAACAGCCGATGCAGCCTGAGGTAACGGCTCCGCAGACGGATAAGATCCGTTTCGGCAATCCGAAACACCCTACACAAGGGCGGATCTCAACTGGCAGGACAATAACAGCAGAAGATCTGTTGAGATGAAGAACAAATCCTCGCGTCCTGCTATCGCTGACACAGATGCAAATATCGCTGACTATGATACGATATTCGTAAGTTTTCCGATTAGGTGGTATGTCGCGCCGACCATTATCAACACCTTCCTCGAAGCCTATGATTTTTCGGGCAAGACTATTGTTCTCTTTGCGACATCGGGCGGCAGCGGCATGGGCAATTCTGCAAAGCAGCTTCGCCCCAGTGTGTCCGACTCTGCCGTTATCAAGGACGGCAAGCGTTTCAGCGCCAAGGCGTCTGTGAGCGAGCTGAAAAAATGGGTGGGTTCCCTTGGTCAGGAGCGGTCGGTATGAAAATAGTTGTTCTCAAAAGCAGCGGTAATACGCACGGCTCGTCAAATCTGCTTGCCGATGAGTTCATTCGCGGCGCAAAGGAAAGCGGTCACATCGTAACCGAAATTGATGTGTACCGTGCGAATGTGAAGTCTTGTACAGGCTGCGTAGCCTGCGGCTATGAGGGTGATTGTGTTCTGAATGATGATATGATTTCTATCCGCCGGACGATACTCGATAGTGATATGATAGTGTTTGTTACCCCGCTGTATTATTACGGCTTTTCGGCGCAGCTAAAAACCGTCATTGACCGCTTCTGTGCGTTCAACTCCGGCTTGACAAGCAAGCGGATGAGATCCGTTCTGATCTCTGCTGCATGGAATAACGATGACTGGACTTTTGAAGCACTTGAAACACATTACAAAACACTTGTACGCTATCTGCACTTCAATGACTGCGGAAGTATCCTCGGCTGCGGCTCTGTCGGAATGACACAAAGCTCGGAATACCCAAAGCTTGCTTATAAGCTCGGTAAAACAATATAAAACCTGAGAAAGAAATCGAAAAACAGCCGCTGGATAAATCCAAGCAGTGTTCTGAATCTACAAACTGAATATGTATTGAACGTCAGTAGCGTAATCTACGTTACTTTTTCGCTTAACAGTGGATTAACCATCATAGGGCTTTGGTGTATTATATTCTTATGAAAAGAAAGTCATAAAGAAAAGGAGTACGGCAATGGAGAAAGTGTTGGCTTCCTGCGGAAATGATTGCTTGTCTTGTCCGAGATATATTGCCTCTACCAAAGAGAAAACGGGCGAAGAATTACGTCATACTGCGGAATTATGGCTAAAAATCGGATACAGAGACAGGATCGTTTCTAACGAGGAGATTTCCTGTAAGGGCTGCCGTCCTGAGAATTGGTGCAGATACCGTGTTGTCAAGTGCTGCGGAGAAAAAGGTATAAAGAACTGCTCGGAATGTCCTGACTATCCCTGTGACAACTTGAAGAGGTGCTTTGCGGTCACGAAATCTTTTGAACCAAAATGTAGAGAGGTCTGTACCAATGAGGAATATGAGAAACTGAAAAAGGCGTTCTTTAAGAAAGAGGAGAACTTGCAAGCAGAGAGAAAAATGATCTTTCAATTTAAGAGAATACGATGAGACCTTTATTGAATGATAGCTACGGCGGTATTATTACTTTTGGAGAGACAGACTGTGACTTATGATTTTGAAACGATAATGGATCGCAGAGGAAAGGACGCTCTTGCCGTTGACGCTATCGGTGCGGGGGTAGAATGGGCCATTGTTCCCACTAAACCGAAAAACGGCTTTTCAGTGATACCTATGTGGGTAGCGGATATGAATTTTGCGACAGTGCCGACTATCCTGCAGGCACCGATATTCCTGTCAGGCTTCTGCATCGGCTGTTTGAACAGAGTACAAAGGAAAACCCGGACAAGGTCGCACTGGTCGCCAAAGACAAAACGATGACCTACCGCCAGCTTGACGAGAGCGCCAATATAGTGGCTAACCGTCTGATCGAAAAGGGCGTCGGAACAGGGGACAGCGTGGTGCTGCTGCTGCCGAGAGAAAGCAGCTTTTTCAGCTGCATGTTCGGTGTGAACAAGGCGGGCGCTGCGTTCATTCCCTGTGATCCTCAGTATCCGGCAGACCGTATCCGCTCTATCATAGAGGACAGCGGCGCTGCTTGTATTATCACCACTGCTGACAAGCTGGAGGATCATGCTTTTTATAATGCTATTGATGTCTCTTCGGTAATTACCGGTGAAAACACCTCCGATCCGGACATAAATGTCAGCGGTGACGATCTCGCATATATGATCTACACCTCAGGCTCCACCGGAAAGCCAAAGGGCGTAATGCTGCGGCATATCGGTATTTGTAACTATCTGATGCCGCACCCGGCAAACACGCACATTCATTACCTGAAGCATCACATTGAAACCTACCTGTCTGTGACCACGGTTTACTTTGATATGTCCTTTAAGGAGCATACCGCCGCTCTCTGCAACGGTAAGACCCTGGTCTTTGCCTCCGAGGAGGAAATTGCCCGGTTTGACAAAAGCGGTAATGTCTTGTTACTGTGCAGGCTTGACAGTCAGGTTAAGTTGCGGGGACTGCGCATCGAGCTGTCCGAGATTGAGGAGCTTATCGCAGCCCGGCCTCATATCAAAAGGCGGCGGTCATCATTCGCAAGCTGGGGGGACAGGATAATCTATGCGCTTACTTTACCGCCGATACGAAAATTGACGTGGATACTCTGAGCGACGAGCTGAAAAAGCACCTGACCCATTATATGGTGCCAACGGCATATCTGCAGCTTGACGAAATGCCGGTCACCGCTAACGGCAAGACCGATATCAAACGACTGCCCGAGCCGACAGTGGCCGAAAAAAACATTACTCCGCCTCAGAACGACATGCAGCAGCGTATCCTTGACCTGACTTCGGAGATTCTTGGCAACCGTGATTTCGGTATCGAAACGGAGCTGTATGCCGCAGGGCTGACCTCTTTGAACAGTGTCGGCCTGTGCATCAGGCTGAGCGAGGCCTTCGGCGTTAATGTGCAGATACGTGATCTGAGAGAAAACGATACAGTTGAAAAGCTTGAGCAATTTATCAAGGAGCTTTCCGATAATAACACCGAAGAATTTGAAATACTTGATGAATACGCTATCACAAAGATACAGGAGGGCATTTTCTTTGAGACTCTTTCTCATCCCGACAGCCCTGTTTATAATGTTCCAGGTCTGATCAAGCTGGACGATTCCATTGTACTTTCAAGACTTAAAGCGGCCATTACTGCGGCTGTCAATGCACATCCTTTGGAAAGCCGCTCTATAACATGAAGCAGTATATCGTTGACAATAACCTCAGACGATTGCCTTTCGGTATGCCCGGGGAGCTGATCGTTGCAGGCCATCAGGTGGCAAGAGGGTATCTCAACCGTCCTGAAAAGAATGCCGAGGTCTTTATCCGCAACCCCTTCTCCGATGAAAAGGGATATGAACACGCCTACAGGACAGGTGACATAGTGCGGCTCCTGCCCGACGGAACAGCGGATTTCATCGGTAGAAACGACGGTCATGACAAGGTGCGGGGCTTCCGCATTGAGCTTTCTGAGGTTGAAAGCATTATTCGCAAATTCCCCGGAATAAAGGACGCTACGGTTCAGGCGTTTGACGAAGCGACCGGCGGCAAGTTTATTGCGGCCTATGTGGTTTCTGACGAGCCGGTTGATGTTGACGCTCTGGGCGAGTTTATCAGGCGAGACAAGCCTGCCTATATGGTGCCTGCGGTGACAATGCAGATCGACCGTATCCCGCTCAACCAGAACCAGAAGGTCAACAAGCGCGCTGCCGGAACCGGTCAAAAATACAGGATCCGATGCAAAGGAAGCCCGGGCGCGTCCCTTGACGCTGTTTGAAAAAGAGATCGCTTCTATCATAAAACGGCTTTTGGGAGATATTGAGATCGACCCTGCAGAACCGCTGATAAATTATGGCCTGACGAGTATCAGTGCGATCGGTCTTGTTGCAACTCTGGCGGATCATATTTCGATCGGCAGACCTATCCTGAATTGCAGTGAATATATCGTTGATTCTGATCTTAATCTTCTTCCCCGGGGCGTTATCGGCGAGCTGCTGATCGGAGGGATCGGAGTGGCCAGGGGCTACCGGAATCTGCCCGATCAGACGGAAAAGCGTTTTATCTTTTATCACGGCGAGCGTGTTTACCGTTCGGGTGACTATGCAAAATGGGACGCTGAGGGAAATGTGATAGTATTAGGGAGAATGGACGGTCAGATAAAGCTTCGCGGGTTAAGGATCGAGCTGGGTGAAATAGAGGGTCTTATGGAGCAGCAGCCCCACATCAGACACGCAGTAGCTTCGGTACGAAGGATAGGCGGAAGTGAGAATCTGTGTGCATGGTTTACCGAAGACAAGAAGATAGACCTTGCATGCCTCAGAGAGCAGCTCTCTCAGAAACTGACCCATTATATGGTTCCTTTCGCCATGATGCAGGTGGAGGCGATCCCTGTAACGCCAAACGGAAAAACGAACCTGAAAGCACTGCCGGATCCCGAGATCTCTGAGAACGGTCTCTACGAGGCTCAGGCCAATGAAACAGAAGCATTCTTCTGTAAGCTGTTTGCGGATATCGTAGGAACGGAGAGGGGAGGTGCAACGGACGACTTTTTCTCCATAGGCGGTACGAGTCTTGCGGTGACAAGCGTGATGATAAAGGCAACAGAAAACGGATATGAGCTGACCTATGGTGATGTGTTCAAATATACCACTCCACGAAAGCTTGCTTCCAGATTCACCGGAACAGGAGAGAGCGTTTCTCTGTCCGCAGCCCGTTTTGACAGCTATAATTACGATCAGATCCACGAGATGCTGTCTCATCATCATCTTGATTCCTATGCAAAGGGAGAAAAACGCCCTGTAGGCAATATACTCCTTACAGGCGCTACCGGTTATATGGGTATCCACGTTCTTGCGGAGTATCTGACAAGCTATGGTGGTGATTATGGCGGTGTTTATGATCTTTCCCCTACAGACAGGAGCTGTTTTCAATGTGACCGGTGAGAAAGCACAGGAACTTCTGCCGGGTGCGATCTTTATGTTTTC
>ONFW01000083.1 GCA_900317215.1 uncultured Eubacteriales bacterium
GCCGTCATCATAGCCGCCGTCATCATAGCCGCCGTCATCATAGCCGCCGTCATCATAGCCGCCGTCATCATAGCCGCCGTCATCATAACCGCCGTCATCGTAATCGCCGTCATCATAGCCGCCGTCTGAGGTCGTTTCGCTATCCGGGGGCGTCTCCGTCTGAGATGCTTCTGAGCTCTGAGTCGTTGACGGCTCCGGGCTTACCTGTTTGGAGGGCTCCGGCTTTGAGGGGTCCTCCGAATTATAGTAGGACTTTCCTCCCTCTGATGAGCTGAGGCTGACGTCAAGCGTACCCTTGCTGTTTTCGGGAATACCCTTATCCGTAATTATCTTTTTTGCTGTCCTCAGCTTATAATCAATGTTTTCCGGCGTACCAAGAATAATGTGCAGACCGTTCTTTGTTTCAATAACGATCTTTGAAAGATTTGTTACATCTACGACCTTCAGTATTCCCAGACCGTTTTCCTCTGCCCCCTCAAGAATTTTGCTTATGTAGCCCTCAAGGCTCTTATCCTTGTAAACCACAGATGATGAAAGCTGAGGAGATAAGAGTCTTGCACCGAGAACGATTGGAACATCTGACTGCTTTTCCTGTGAGATATCGATGATCTTTCCACTCTCACTAAGCAGAACATAATTTCCCTCACTCTCTATCACGGAGGTCGGTACAGCCTCCTTCACATGTATAATGACTCTGTTGACCAGCTTCTTCTCAATGCTCACCGATTCGATAAAGGGATATTCCTTCCAGATGTCGTTTTCGCCGGTCGAGGTATTGCACATAATAAGGTTTTCACCTGTTGTAATATGGCTCGTCTTTATTATGTCATCATTGTTGTACCGTGTCTCGCCCTCCACGATTATCTCGTCTATCTTGAAAAATACAGTCAGAGAAAGAACCCCAAAAACCGACAGAACTATCAGAAGCGTAACACAATAAAAAAGAATGCGCTTCAGCTTTCTCTTATAGGGGCTTATAGGCGCCTTGGCAGGAGGCAAGGGCTTAAGATAATGCAGACTGCTCTCCCCGTTCCCTGAGCGCTTTAGTATTTTTTCAGCGCCCTTCTCCACCATATCAGGCGTATTGAAGGGATCCCCGTAGTTTCTGTCGCCGCTGAGGACGATCTCGTTTCGGTTTCTTTTCTTCCGCTTTTTTCCTCCCTGCCGCCCTGCATTGCGGCGGTGAGTTTTTCCGGCGGAGCCTGTGCTGCCGCCCTTGTTTATTCCGGAGGGTACGGGCTTTTGTTTCCCTTCTCCGCCGGGTTTCTTGTCCGAAGGATCCTTGCTCATATTTTCCTCCCTTCCTGCTTTTCTGATTTCCTTTTTCCTTATTTCGGTGCCGTGAGCACCTCTATGATGACCGAATAGATCCGCTTTGAAGCATCAGCCACAGCCATTTTCAAGGCATTGGCGGAGTATTCCTCAAGTCTTGAGGGATCTGAGGCAAGCTTGTCGATCTCCTCCGTAAGCTTTTCGGGAGTGAGATCCTTTTCCTCTATCATCACCGCAGCGTTCTGTCTCACAAGGGACATTGCGTTATGGTACTGGTGATTTTCAGCTACATTCGGAGAGGGGATAAGTATAGAGGGCTTGCCCTTGACCTCTATCTCGCTCAGGGTTATCGCTCCCGCTCTCGCAATTACCAGATCGGCTGCGGCAAGACACACAGGCATATCGTTTATATATTCCCTGATGTCAAGGTTCTTTGCATTTTCAAGATCCGCACCCTTTTCCTTGAGAAGCTCCGGAAACCACTTGCCGTATTGTCCGTATGCATGTATATGCTGATACTTCCCGTCCTGTGCGCTCCTTGCTATTATATCCGCAAGAGATTCGTTAATTACCTTGGCTCCGAGGCTTCCTCCGAAGGAAAGGATCACGGGACGCTCGTCAAGTCCGAGCTGTTTTCTTGCCTGCTGTTTTTCCTGAGCAAGAATCTCTCCTCTTACCGGATTGCCCGTATCGACAAATTTGCACTTTCCCTTGAAATGCTTTCTTGCATCGGGCATTGCGAGCATTACCCTTGTCGCATGCTTTGAGAGCATCTTGTTAGTCACACCGGGATAGGCGTTCTGCTCGTGAATGAGCGTAGGTACGCCCATCTGAGCGGCAGCTCTGAGCACAGGTCCGCTTACATATCCACCCGTTCCGATGCAAATATCGGGCTTGAACTCCGAAATGATCTTCTTGGATTCCTTGCCCGCTGATATCGCCCTTTTCACGGTGACGATATTCTTTTTGAGCGCCGCAAAGGATATCTGTCTGCTGAAGCCCTGAACGGTTATTCCCCTGAATTCAAAGCCGGCCTGCGGAACAAGACGCTCCTCCATGCCGCCCTTAGCGCCGATGTAAAGGATCTCGGCATCGGGCTGATGCTCTCTGACATAGCCTGCAATGGCAAGGGCAGGATTGATATGACCCGCGGTACCGCCGCCAGCAAAAATAATTTTCATAAACACACACCCTCTTATGCTCTTTCAAGATTTGAAGTTCTTGATATTGACAGTATTATCCCCATCTGAGCCAACAGCGTTATCAGCGAGGAACCGCCGTAGCTGAAAAACGGCAGACTGATACCTGTATTCGGCAGCCAGTCGGTGATGACCATGATATTGAGTATCACCTGCAGACCTATCTGGATCGAAAGACCCATGCCGAGCAATGCACCGAATTTATCTCTTGCGCGCATTGATATAGTGATGCCTCTCCACACGAGAAGGGCAAAGATACAGAGAATGATAGCGGCACCGATGAAGCCGAGCTCCTCACATACAACAGCGAATACAAAGTCATTCTGAGCCTCGGGGATATAGAGGAATTTCTGTCTGGACTGTCCGAGTCCGAGTCCCCAGAAGCCGCCCGAGCCTATCGCATAAAGGGAATTTCTCGTTTGATAGGTAAGCTGATAAAGCTCGTCTGTTTCAGGGTGAAGAGCCTGTCCCCAGCCCTGAAGTCTGGTCATAGCATAGCTGAGCATCCCCGTTGCAGCCAGCACTATCACTGCGGTGACGACCAGAGCGAGAGCTATGATAAAATATCTCAGCTTAACGCCGCTTATGAACATCATCGAAACTATGAGCAGGGCAATAATAACTATACCCGAATAATGCGGTTCAAGAATGAGCAGGGCGGAAATCACCCCAACGAGGATAATTGAGGGAAGGACGCCGTATTTAAAGGTATCCATTTTTTTGAAATGCTTTGAATTGAAATGCGCAAGGAAAAGCACGGCTGCAAATTTTGCTATCTCAGAAGCCTGTATTGAGATATCGCCTATGCCTATCCAGCGCTTTACACCGCCGCTGCCGGGCATGCCGGGCATTATGAGCACTACGACAAGTGAGAGCAGCGCAATGGCAAGCACGGGGTAGGCAAGCTTATGAAAATGATGATAGTCGAAATATGACAGCACCATCATTATTACTATGCCTGCTGCAGCAAAGCCTGCCTGCTTGATAAGAAACGCAAAGCTGTTGTTCCTGTAGGCGTAAGCCGAGGGATAGCTTGCGGAAAACATCATTATCAGTCCGATAATAAGGAGTATTATCACCAGAAACAAAAAGGTCATATCAAGTCCGAGACGCATCGAAAAAACCTTGCGGCGTTTTTTTACTCTTCTCGGATAGCCCGTTCTCTCCTCGCCCCTTGTTTCAGGCTGTCTGCCCGGAGAAGGAGACGGCATCGGGAGCTTTCTTGCGGGTGAAGAATCAAGTCTCACAGCATAGAACATCCTTTCTTAAAGGTAACACAGCAGACAGACCCTGTCTGCGAAAAAGATCATACGGAAAATGCGGGTATCCTGTAATTGCCGTTTACAACAACTATAAACGCAAGAGCTCCGCAGATGACTGTAAATACGCTGAACATCACGACTATCTTGACTTCGGACCAGCCGCACATCTCAAAATGGTGATGTATCGGACTCATCTTGAAAAGTCTCTTTCCCTTGGTAGCCTTGAAATAGAGCACCTGCAGAATGACGGAGAACATCTCAATGATATAAACAAGTCCCATGAGTATGAGCATGATAGGCATATCGAGAGCAAAGGCGAGCGCACAGACATAACCGCCGAGATACAGCGAGCCTGTATCTCCCATAAACACCTTTGCAGGGTGGAAGTTCCACACAAGAAAACCGAGACAGCCGCCTGCAAGCGCCGCAGACATTATGGAAACGCCCATTCTGCTGACAAAGCTTGCGATCAGCATGAAGAAAATACAGATAAAGAATGTGACTGAGCCGTCAAGCCCGTCGATCCCGTCGGTAAGATTTGCAGCGTTAACGATCCCCACAATGAGTATCGCCGCAATGGGATAGTAGAAAATACCTATATCGAGCATTCCGTAGAAGGGAATGAAGGTCTCTGTCTTTCCTCCGAAAATAGCTATTGTGATAAGATAGGCTATGGCAACAACAAACTGCAGAACAAGCTTCTGCACTGCGGTAAGACCAAGATTTCTCTTTTTGACCGCCTTGATATAGTCATCTATAAAACCGATAGCGCCGAACGCCGCAGCCATGAACATTCCTGCAAATATCTTTGCATTGAGCAGCGGAGTTTCCTGTACACCAAAGGCATGATACATAAGAATACACAGTGTACCGACAACTATGCTTGCGGCAATGAACATGAATCCGCCCATTATCGGCGTCCCCTGCTTGGAATTATGCCACTGAGGGCCCTCCTCCCTAATGGTCTGTCCGAAATGGATTTTTTTCAAAAAGGGTACGAGCCATATCCCAAAAGCCGCCGCAGCCGCAAAGGACACTATCGCAGCTATCACAGTCCACATTCCTGTCATCTTACCTCTTCCACCTTTCTTTTCTCCTGCAGCCCCAAACAGAGCTTATAATACCCTCAGCCTTCCTCTTAAACGAAGCCTGCCGCATACGCGAACGGTATTCCCGCCGCTCAATATCTCAAGGCAGTCAACGCCCCAACTGCTCATCATGCCTCTTAAATCAATTCCGCACGTCAGACGTCATCAGAACAAGTGAAAAGCGCCTCTGCCGCCCTTATACTCTGCAGTTTTGCAGAGAAACAAGAAATGCAGCTTCAGACTACATTATACTGTTATCCTGATTAAACGTCACCGTTATCACAGTATAGGGATCCACAAGGGTATCGGGGTCGATATCCTGAGATTTAGCATAGCTGACACCCTCAGCAGAAAGCGAGCCCCTGATGCAAATATTCAGTTCATTCTCCGCCGCTATCCTGCTGACCTCCGTCAAAGAAAGTCCCGAGAAATCAGGCACCTTGACCTGAGTGATCTTCGCTTTTTCATCGGTATAGAGTATCACGGTGCCGTCCTTTGGTATAGTGGTATATGCAGACGGATTCTGTGAAACCACCGTGCTTCCGCTTCCTACCGTTACAGGCTTGAGCCTGTCGTTTGTTACAGCCGTTTCAGCCTCTCTGATATCAAGGCCGACATAAGCACCTGTTGTCGTATCCAGATTATCCAGCTCAGCTCCGGTGTATACTTTTTCGATACCGAGATAAGGCAGTGCCTCACTGAGGATATTTCTGAAGCAGGGACCGGCAACAGCAGAACCGTAGTAATTGATGTTCGGGTCGGGAGTATCGAAATAGCATATAAGCGCTACCTGCGGGTCGTCGGCAGGGGCAAAGCCGCAGAACGAGCCTACA
>ONFW01000207.1 GCA_900317215.1 uncultured Eubacteriales bacterium
GTCGCCTGCGGTAAAGAGGCGCAGCAGAGAGGAATGCACGCCGGCAAGCTCGTCAAGGAGATAGCCGCTCTCGTTGACGGAAGAGGCGGCGGAAAGCCGGAGAGAGCAATGGCAGGAGTTGGAGATGCTTCAAAGATAGACGCAGCACTTGAAAAGGCTTCGGAAATAATAATGTCATATATAAAATAAGCCTGCCTGTGCATGGGAACTGCGAGCGGAGTGCCTCTGCTGTCGTGCTTGGACGCAACAGTTTTTGGCGTCTTACCGCCTTGCAGACCATGAGGGTCTTATCCGGCAGGGTCATTATCATACAAAAAAACCACGGGCGGCACCGTGGTTTTTTAGCATCTGTCGATTATTAGCACAATATATTGACAGATGCTTTTTTCTGTGCAATAATAGTTTAACCGCATTTTTACAGTGATGCGGAGTGATGAGAAAAGATCTGAAGGGAGGAAATGACATTGACACGAATGAAAAGAATGATATGTGCATTTGTCGCGGTAATGATCGCATCCATGCTTTTTATCCATGCAGCAATGCCTGTAAGCGCCGCCCGTGAAACTGTTTCCATAGAGGAACTGATAGATTCGATCCTGGGGGAAAGAGATGACGATTCGATAAACGCCTCTTCGGTGAGCTCCGAAAGGATAATGCTCGGAGAGAGCCTTATTCTGAACGGGGCAGCAACAGGAGTCGACCCGGCAAAATGCAAATATGCGTTTTATTTCAGACCCATGGGTCTGTTCTGGCTGAAGCTGCAGGATTTCGGAAAGGAAAGCGTTTATGAGTGGACTCCCTCTGTTATGGGAGATTTTGAATTCTGCATTAAGGTGAAATGTGGAAGAACAACGGGAAAAAAGTATTTCAAGGTCAGAGTCAGCTCTGAGCTTTTCAACGAATCATACATAAGCACAAGTTATGTTCAGCAGGGCGGAGCGGTGGAACTCACAGCCCGCACAAAAGGCGGCTTCGGCGAGAAAAACTATGCTTTTTTCTACAGAAAGAAGAATAGCATAGACTGGACCTCTCTGAGCAGCTTCAGCACCGCTGACCATATCAAATGGAAGCCGGTTTCTGCAGGTGATTATGAGCTGTGCATCAAGGTCTGTGATAAGGACGATCAGTTGAAAGAAAAGTATTTTGAAATGACGGTCGCTGAGCCGCAGGTCAAAACGCCTGCTGAATTTACTCTGACAGTAAGATCGCCGGTCTCATCTCCGTACTTCTGGGAATGTGAGAACGAGGACGGCAATATACTCGAATACTACGTTACCGAGAAGCCCGCCGAGATTGAAAATCTGCGCGCATACGTGGTGCTTGAATATCATTTTATCACGGTGTCCGCCGGCAGGACCTCGATAAAGCTCAGCTATGATACACACAGCGGCAAGCTATATCAGCTCATGTACGATGTAACGGTAGATAAGAACCTCAACTATACCGTGAGCGAGGCTGAGGGAGAGTATTCCGAGCCTGATATGCCTGAGCCGGAGCAGATCAAAACCGGATTTTCGATCTGCGTTGCTGCGGCAGAAAACGGCACACGCTGGAAATATGAGGTGAGCGAGCCTCTGGTGGCTGATATATCCGGAGTATCTGACAGCGACGGTGAATATGATACATATAATTTTGAGGCTGTAAGAAAGGGCCACGTCACGGTGACGCTGACCTGTGTTTCGCTGAAGGAACGCAGGGATATATACAAGCTCATATATGATCTGTATATCGATGAAAAGCGCAATGTTGAGGTGAGCTACTGCGACGGCTTTTATATTGAGGGAGAGCCTCTGCCTGCGCTCTGCTGCAGCGGATAAGGCTGCAGCAATGAATTATGCCTTAAGGAAATCTCTGAAAATATGGGAGCGGGAATGACTTTTTTGCAAAAAACAGTTGTTGTCCGCCCCTATATTATTTTGGCTGTATTGACAAACAGGTCAAAATTAGTGTATTATATAGGTGAACTCAATAAAAAGAAAAGGGGCATTTTTATGGCAAATATCAATGTTACAAAATACGGCATTACCGATGTCAAGGAGATCGTTTACAATCCCTCCTACGAGCAGCTTTTCAAGGACGAGACAGATCCTTCTCTTGAGGGCTTTGAAAAGGGACAGGTGACCGAGCTTGGCGCAGTAAACGTAATGACCGGCATTTATACCGGACGCTCACCTAAGGATAAGTTCATTGTTATGGACGAGAAATCCAAGGATACCGTTTGGTGGACGACGCCTGAGTATCCCAACGACAATCATCCTGCTTCCCAGGAGGCATGGGAGACCTGCAAAAAGCTTGCTCTGGAGGAGCTTTCAGGTAAAAAGCTCTATGTAGTAGACGCATTCTGCGGTGCGAACAAGGATTCCCGCATGGCTGTCCGCTTCATCATGGAGGTTGCATGGCAGGCTCATTTTGTTGAAAACATGTTCATAAAGCCTACTGCAGAGGAGCAGGAGAGCTTTGAGCCTGATTTCGTTGTTTATACTGCATCTAAGGCAAAGGTAGAAAACTACAAGGAGCTTGGTCTCAACTCCGAGACAGCGGTCCTCTTTAATGTATCCACCCGTGAGCAGGTAATTCTTAATACATGGTACGGCGGAGAGATGAAGAAGGGTATGTTCTCAATGCAGAACTACTTCCTGCCTTTGCAGGGCATGGCTTCAATGCACTGCTCGGCTAATACCGATATGAACGGCGAGCATACCGCGATCTTCTTCGGACTTTCAGGCACAGGCAAGACCACGCTTTCTACAGACCCGAAGCGTCTGCTTATCGGGGATGACGAGCACGGCTGGGACGACAACGGCGTATTCAACCTGGAGGGCGGCTGCTATGCAAAGGTGATCGGTCTTGATAAGGACAGCGAGCCCGATATCTACAACGCTATCAAGAAGAATGCTCTTCTTGAAAATGTCACTGTTGATGCTGACGGCAAGATCGACTTCGACGACAAGAGCGTTACCGAGAATACAAGAGTATCCTATCCCATAGAGCATATAGAGAAGATTGCAAAGAATGTCAACAAGATCTCATCGGGTCCTGCTGCCGATAACGTGATCTTCCTTTCGGCGGATGCCTTCGGTGTTCTTCCTCCGGTATCTATTCTCACACCGGAGCAGACACAGTATTACTTCCTCTCCGGCTTTACAGCTAAGCTTGCAGGTACAGAGAGAGGTATTACAGAGCCTACTCCCACCTTCGCAGCCTGCTTCGGTCAGGCATTCCTTGAGCTTCACCCCACAAAGTATGCCGAGGAGCTGGTAAAGAAGATGCAGAAGAGCGGTGCCAAGGCTTATCTTGTAAATACGGGTTGGAACGGCACAGGTAAGAGGATAACAATTAAGGATACAAGAGGCATTATTGACGCTATCCTCAACGGCGATATCAAGAACGCTCCCACAAAGAAGATACCCTATTTTGATTTTGAGGTGCCCACAGAGCTTGCAGGCGTTGACACAGGTATTCTCGACCCGAGAGATACCTACTCCGATCCTGCAATATGGGACGAGAAGGCAAAGGATCTTGCTTCAAGGTTCGTAAAGAACTTCAAGAAGTATGAGACAAACGAGGCAGGCAAGGCCCTCGTTGCTGCCGGTCCCAAGGTTTGATAAAAGCAGAATAGTAAATAAGCACTGAATGACTGTCCGGTGTCCTCTGAGGCATCGGACAGCTTTTGTATAGGTCAGGAAAAGGTGTTATTTTATGAACAGAGTACGGAGCTTACCGTTCATGTTTTCTGAGATCATTTAAGCAGCTTTAAAACGAGATCCTGACCGTGGACACCAGCAAGCTAAGATATCACAATGAAGGGACAGGGTCGGGCTTGTGGTCAGCAAGCAGGATCATCATTTCTGTATTAAAGTATATGGCAATAATATTGAGTGAGGAGAGAACAAATGAAAACAAGTGATTTCTATTATTATCTTCCTGAGGAGCTGATCGCTCAGACGCCGGCCGAGCCTCGTGACAGCTCCCGTCTGCTTGTCCTCAACAGGACATCGGGGGAGCTTGAACACAGGCATTTTTATGATATCCTCGACTATCTCAATGAGGGAGACTGTCTTATACTGAATGATTCAAGGGTGCTTCCGGCAAGACTTTTTGGCTCAAAGGACGGGACGGGGGCTAATGTTGAGTTCCTTCTGCTGAGATGTCTTGGAGGCAGTCGCTGGGAATGTCTGACAAAGCCGGGGAGAAGAGCTAAAGCGGGTTCAAGCTTTGTTTTTGGAGACGGCGTTATGAGCTGTACGGTTGCTGATGTAACTGAGGACGGCAACAGGATAGTAGATTTTGAATGTGAGGGCAGCTTTTACGAAAACCTTGACAGGCTCGGTCAGATGCCTCTGCCGCCCTATATCCACGAAAAGCTTGCGGACAAGGAGCGCTATCAGACCGTATACAGCCGTGAAAAGGGCTCGGCGGCAGCACCCACCGCAGGTCTTCATTTTACGCCTGAGCTGTTGAAACGGGCTGAGGAAAAGGGAGTGAAGCTCGGCTTTGTTACGCTTCATGTCGGTTTGGGTACCTTCCGTCCCGTAAAGGTGGACGATGTCACAAAGCATAAGATGCATTCTGAGCATTACGAGCTTTCGGAGAAAACTGCTGAGCTGATAAACGAAACCAAGAAAAGCGGCGGCAGGGTGATATCCGTTGGTACGACAAGCTGCCGAACGCTCGAAACTGTAGCAAAAAAAGAGGGCTGCATAAGAGCAAGCGAGGGCTGGACTGACATATTCATCTATCCGGGCTTCAGATTTGAAGTAATAGACGGTCTTATCACAAATTTTCATCTTCCGGAGAGTACGCTTATCATGCTTGTTTCGGCCTTTGCCGGCTTTGACAATATCATGAAGGCGTACAAAACTGCGGTCGAGGAAAAATACAGATTTTTCAGCTTCGGAGACAGTATGTGCATATTATGACGATCATTCAGGCGGTGTGATATTTTAAACAAATATTATCATGAGTTTTTTAACCTAATGTGCAAGAAGTTCCCCGAGTCTCGCCTGTCGGCTCGGTCGGTGCTTCTGCTTCGCAGAGGTGTCCACTGGACACCCGCACCCTCTAAGGCGGTGGGATGAATTGCCCGTCAGCCGAAGGCTGACTTTTTCCTTGACTTACGGCTTTGTTTATGCTATGTTTGAGCAA
>ONFW01000081.1 GCA_900317215.1 uncultured Eubacteriales bacterium
CGCCTGTTCTCCTGTGTTCAGATGTAGTTGACTTTATAAGCGATCCAACGCCTCGCAGACCATAAGGGTCGTCGAGGCGTTGGGTTTTCTCTGTTGTTTTTGTTTGTGCGATTCGCAAAGGGAGCTATTATATCAGGCACTGCGCCGCTAATCGAGAGCGCAGGCACTGCGTCCGCACCATAATGCACAGTATGCTTGTGTTCTTGCGGCAAATGTTTTTTCACGGAGCAGGGTGCGGATCTCGTCCTTTGTGTACCATGCGGCTTTTATCTCTTCCATTTCGGAGTCGCTGCCACTGATCGTCCCCTCAGCCGTTCCTAAGATCACGATGCCCTTTTCGTTTGAAAAGCCTACGGCGGAATAGCTCTCTCTCCAAATATCTGTGATCTCAACAAGATGAAGCCCTGTTTCCTCGCGCAGCTCACGTTCTGCGGCCTGTTCGGCAGTTTCACCCTTATCGATCAGCCCTGCGGGAAAGTTATATACCCATTCTCCTACAGCCATGCGGTATTCGCGGTTGAGAAGTATCCTTTCTCCTTTTTTGTCATGAAGGATCATTATAACAGCATCTGGGCTTCTTCTGTGCAGACTGTCAAGGTCTGAAAGCTCCGGGTCACGGCTTATCATCTCATAGGTCTTTGTGCTGCCGTTTTCGGTGATATAATTTATGTTGTAATATGTTATATAATTGCCCTGGTATTTTTTTTCAATGCTTTTGTATTTCATGTCATACTCCTTGTATTGTTTCAAAAAATAAGCAGTCGTGAGCGCATTGTCCTGTGAATGCCTCTCTGCAGACGGGCATCTCACACAGCCTCTGCGATTCGTCGTCATTTCTGCCTATACGCTTTCTTACATAGCCTATATGTCTGAAATTATCCTCTTTTCCCTCTGTGAAAGCAGCGCAGGTATTTATCCAGATAACATTGCAGTCATCATGAGCGCACAGGTCAAAGGATTGTCTGAAATCGTAAGAGCCTGTGGAATAGGAAGGTACAATAATGAGTGTGAGCTTAAAGCAGCGCATAAGCTGCTCCATATATCTGGTTGAAATAAAATCCCTGCATATCAGCACGGCTATCCTTCCAAGACCCTCATAATGAAGAATACTTACGACATGGCTTTTTCTGATATCCTCAAGATAATAACAGCCGTTCTTTTCAAGCCGATGCGGATTTTGCTTGCTTTGCCTGCAGATGATCTCTCCGGTGCTGTCGAGCAGCGTTACGTTATTTGCTTGACCGTAAAGCACCGAAGGGAGCACTATGAGAGAGGGCATTTGTCTCTGCTCCTCCTCGGAGAGCAGCCGCAGCTTATTGCTGATATATGCCTCTGTATCGGGATTTCCCAAAAGCTCGGGGAAAACCATGATATCACAGCCATGCTCTGACGCTTTGACGAGCTTATCCCAGACAGCCTCGTTGTCCTTCATGAAGGTGGTGCGGTCGTAGGTGACGGAGGAATAGCGGATATTCTCCCTTGTGTAGCAGTCCAATGTGAAATGCGGCTCACGGCGCAGGGGAGAGGCAGCGATCCTGATACTTCTCCTTGCGGCAAGCTCAGGGAACATATCGTTTTTCAGAAAGATATGTTTGTCGATAAGATCATCGATGATACGGTTTTCAATAAGCAGGATATTACACAGAAAATTATCCAGCCGGTTATAGCTGTGGGAAAGGCGGTGTCTTCGCTCCCAGATGCATGAGCATCTCGGCAGAAGTCCTATGCCGGTGCTTTCACGGTTGGAATTAAGAACCACGGAAAAGCTGTCCTCCTGGAACTTGTGAAGCTCTTCAAGCAGGATGACCCTCATGGCTTCATCGAGAGACTGTGCAAGTCCTATCATTCCGTAAATATCCGACCGTTCGTCCAGCTGGGAGATATACTCCCGCAGAGTGGAATAAAGAGTTTCATTGAGGTCGTCTGCGGTAAGACAGCGAACAGCGAGCCTGCTGCTTCCTGCAGCGTTCTCATGTACATCAAATTTTAGGCCGGAGTGCTCTGACATATCCTGCTTTATACGGTATTTCAGGTCTTCTGAAATGCAGGTGCATCTCACAAAGATAAGCTCATCATGGCAGGAGCGGATTATCAGCGAGCACAGCTCGGTAAATATATTGTATAAAGTGTTTGCACTGTTCATTTTTATCACCGCCTTTTTCTTTTCTGCTTTCTTTACAATGATTTTATCACCTTTTATCATCAAATGTCAATCGGCTCCGTAGACCTGGAGTGGGGAACCCCTTCAACAGATTCAGATGACTGTCGCGGAATTTTATTACACCTGAATCCGTGAAAGTACAAAGTAAAAAA
>ONFW01000080.1 GCA_900317215.1 uncultured Eubacteriales bacterium
GCCTTTCTTGCTGCCTCCGAAAACAGCGGCGGCATCGGCATGAAGCATATAATGGCTGCGATACGCAACGAATATGCAAAAAGCGGAAAGGCCTTTACAAAGGCTGAGGCAGGGGAGTATTATTTTGACACATAAGGGGGGAGCCTTTATGGAGCGGGACGAGTATCTGAAAAAGACGCTTTCTTCAGAGAGCGTCATACATGAGCGTGAGAATAAGATAAGCGATTCAAAGCAGCCTGAGGGCTATCAGCCACACCCTAATGAGAGCAGGCTCTCGGAGGTTTTCGGTCTTAAAAGCGCCTTCGATAATCTTTCCGTCGGCATGGACGAAAAGGGCATCATATCCGTAACAGCGACCTCACAAAAGGATTATCACGGCCCTACGCTGAACAGCGACAGAAAGCTCATGAAAGGCACCCGAAGAAGAACTCTCTATGAGCATTTCGGAGAGCTTTATACAAACCCGTCAGCACCTAAAAACAGCGCATTTACCTTCCGTTCGAGAAGGACGCTTTCCGAAAACCGTATCCTCTCCGAGCTTCGGCGCGCCTCGGACAAGCGTCTGTCACCCGTGCAGAGACAGATGATCCCCTTTCTGACCATTGAGGAGGACAGAGAGCGCCTTTCAGAGCTGAGGAGCGCACAGCATGATTCAGCTCAGGAGAGGGCTGAAAAGGGCAGGCTTGAAGCCTCCATAGCGCAGAAGACCTCAATGGAGAACAGGTTTCTCCGCAAGCTGAGAAACGCCCGGCTGCAGCTTTTCCCGAAGGCTGAGGAGGCTCCCGTACAGGGCTTTCTGACGTCTGTTGTGAGCGAGCTTTCAGACGGAACTCAGGACGAGGGCGAGGAGGATATGACCAATATACCTGAAACGGACGATGAGCAGACTCAGGAGCAATAAGCACATAAACGGTATCCCGCTGCGGATACCGTTATTATTTTTTCCGTTTACGGTCTTATTAAACAAGGAGCGGGCTACGCAGTCAACAGACTTAGTGGAGCTTTAGCTCTGCGTTTGTTATAGAGCTGATTATAATTGCGGTTATAACCGCGGGATATAATTAGTTCATAGGGCTGAAGATGTTCAGCAATATAAGATACCGAAAGGAGGAAGGGTCATGGCTCAGAGGAGTCACGACCGAACATAATGGCAGAATATTTATCTCCGGGCGTATATGTTGAAGAATTTGAATCGGGCGGCAAGCCTATGGAGGGCGTCGGCACAAGCACTGCCGGCTTCGTTGGTCTTGCGGAAAAGGGTACAGTAGGAGGTATCCCTCAGCTCGTTACTAATTTTGCGGACTTCAAGAGAAAATACGGCGGATTTCTCTCTGAAAACGAGTTTGGCGACTACCGTTTTCTCGCTTACGCTGTTGAGCATTTCTTCGTAAACGGCGGAACACGCTGCTTTATTACAAGAGTTGCTCCGCAGAGCGCAAAATGCTCTCAGGCTTCCGCAGGAGCTCTCAGCTTTGCCGCAAAGGATCCCGGTCTTTGGGGCGACAGCATCAGCCTCAGTCTCTTCCGTTCGTCTAAGGCAAGGACTCAGGCGTTTGAAAAGCTGGGCGAAAAAAAGTACAGAGTAAAGAACAGCGCAGGCTTCAATCCCGGCGACATCGTTGTCTTCACCGGAGACGGAGCTGCAGAATACAACAAGGTCGAGAAGAATCAGGACAACGTCCTCACCTTTGAAAACGAGTTCTCGGCGGATATCACCGATACGGAGCTTCTCCCCACAAAGGTCATCTCTACCTGCGAGCTTTCGCTTGAGGTAAAATATTCCGACACAACGGAGAGCTATGAGAACGTATCCTTCAATATCTCCGCAGCAAACTTCATAGAGAAGAAAACTGCAAAGTCAGAGCTTATAACCGTTTCATATTCCGGCGACAACGGTATCGGCGACCTTCTCACCTCACTCAGTGAGGAAGCAGAGGACAGCATCACCGTTGAGTTTACAGGTGGAAGCAACGGCTCTGCAGCCGATATCACCGCAGCGGATTTCATCGGCACTGACGGCGGCGCAGGCAACAGAACTGGTATACAGTCCTTCCTTGATAACGACGTTGTTTCAATAATGGCTGTTCCCGGTGTGACCGACCCGAACGTACAGCTCACGCTTGTTGCTCACTGCGAGAATCTTGCAAGCCGTTTTGCTGTTCTCGATCTTCCCAGAGGTGCTAAAAAGGTTGACGAGATACTTGCTCACCGTGATATCTTCTCCTCGAGCTATGCCGGACTTTATCATCCGTGGCTCCAGGTTTTCGATCCCCTTGACAAAAAGAATATCGCTATCCCGCCCTCAGGCTCAGTAATGGGACTGTTCGCAAGAAGCGACAACGCAAGAGGCGTACATAAGGCTCCCGCAAACGAGGTTATAAGAGCATGCGTAGGACTTGACTGCCAGTTCAATAAGGGCGAGCAGGATATCCTCAACCCGAAGGGCGTCAACCTTATCCGTTCCTTCCCGGGACAGGGTATAAGAGTATGGGGCGCAAGAACAGCATCGAGCGACCCGAGCTGGAAGTATGTAAATATCCGCCGTCTGTTCATCTTCATCGAGGAGTCTATCAAGGCCAACACCAATTGGGCTGTATTCGAGCCTAACGATCAGGCTTTGTGGACAAGAGTTCAGAGGACGATCAGCGTATTCCTCAACAATATGTGGAGAAACGGTTCTCTTGCCGGCTCCTCCGCAGACGAGGCCTTCTTCGTCAATATAGGAAGAAATACGATGAGCCAGGACGATATCGACAACGGCAGACTCGTCTGCGTTATCGGTGTGGCGCCCGTAAAGCCTGCTGAATTTGTTATCTTCAGGATAACTCAGAACACAGGCAGCGCAGAATAACGGAAAGGAGTGCTTAGATCATGGGATATCCGCATACCAGATTCAGATATAAAGTAGAGATAGACGGACTTGATGCAGGCGGTTTTTCAGAGGTAACAGGCTTTGACGCATCTATCGACGTTGTAGAATACAGAGAGGGCGACATGGTCACTACCCCCATGAAGGTGCCGGGACTCAAGAAATACGGCAACATCACTCTCAAGCAGGGCATTGTTGATTCAACCGTAATGTACGACTGGATGATAACAGGCGTAAACGGCGCTGTTGAGAGAAAGACGATTACCATTACCCTTCTTGACGAGGAGGAGTCACCCGCAGCATCATGGCAGGTCATCAACGCTTGGCCGATGAAGTATACTGCTCCCGATTTCAATGCTACCGCATCTGAGATCGCAATTGAGACAGTTGAGATCGCTCACGAGGGCATGACAAGGATCTCATAAGAACTGAATGATTTATCTGACCGCAGTGAAGAGCTTTCTTTGCTGCGGTCTTTTTTCTGCTGTTAATAATACATAAAAATCCCATGATAACGTGCCGGATTTTATAGTCTTTATTGACAATATTACGGGATTATGCTATATTAACTATATATGTGTATTTGATTATTTGTCAGTGTATTGTTACCGGACAGGAAAGGTGAGACATGGAGATCAAGCTGCGCTACTGCGAAAGGATAAAGGAGACCGAGCTTCTCGGGCCGTATAAGCGCTCGGTCATCTGGGTATACGGCTGCTGCTTTGACTGCGAGGGCTGTATCGCGCATAATTTCAGATACGGCTCTTATTGCGAGGAGCCGCCTGCGGAAACGGCGCAGTGGTTTCTCTCCTGCGGAACAGAGCATCTCACTGTAAGCGGCGGAGAGCCCTTCCTTCAGGCTGAAGCTCTTGCCGAGGTGATAACACTGATAAAGGAGAAAAAGGATATCGGAGTTATAATCTA
>ONFW01000067.1 GCA_900317215.1 uncultured Eubacteriales bacterium
CCGAGAAGAAGAGCCGACATAAAATCCGCCTGTTCCTCCGGCATGAGTGTATGGATCCTTTCGGAAAGATAACTCCTCGTTTTCAGCGCATAGTAATAAAGAGGTCTTTCATTGCCCGGAGAAACAACAACCTCCTCCGGAGATGTGAAATATCCACGCAGTCTTATTCCCTTTGCAAGATCCCGGGCGCTGACGCTTTCGTTTATACTTACCTCACCGGAGATGATATCATAGGGCTCTGCTGTAAGCTCCACAGAGCTGCTTATCAGCAGCTTCGTATCCGTAAGACTTGTTCCGTCAGAGGAAGTCAGGCTGTCTGCAAGGACAGTATAGTAGTATCTGCCGTACTGCTCATATGGCAGCTCACACATGGCACCGGTGAGCTGTGCTTTAGTCCCCATAAGTACGGCTGCCGGCTCTGTCATAACCGTCTGATAGACAGAAAGATAAGATACCGCCGCAAGAACAACGGCAAAGCAGAGGGGAAAGACCCTTCCGAGTCTGAGAATTTTGCTTTTCAGCGAAACAACAAGCCCCAGAACAGCAGCACAGCCGATCGGAACAAGACAGCCGCTGCCAAAATATAAAGCGACCGCCAAAGCAGACAAAAATACAAAGCCTGTTACTGCAAGCGGTCGCCTCATACTTATTCCTCCGTTTCAGGGCAGCACCGCACAACGCATGCACATCAGATGCGGTGCTGAGCCGTCAGACAGTCCTTGTGCAATGCCGCCTCAGACAAAGGTCAGCACATCTCAAATCTGAGCTTTGTTCCGCCTAAAAGATGGAAATGAAGATGGAAAACCGTCTGACCTGAGTCTGCGCCCGTATTTGATACGATTCTGTAGCCGCTTTCAGCTATACCAAGCTCGGAAGCAAGCTTTGCAGCCACCTCATATATTCTCGAAATGACTGCGCTGTTTTCGGGAGTGACCTCATTTACAGATGAGATATGCTGCTTTGGAATTATCAGCACATGAACGGGAGCCATTGGGTTTATGTCGTTGAAGGCATATACCAGCTCGTCCTCATACACCTTTTTTGAGGGGATCTCTCCCTTGATGATCTTACAAAAAATACAATCCATTGTGAAGTCTCCTTTTTATTATATTAAAGCATTCCGCTTACTGAATGACCGTGCTCTGTGAGAGCATTTCTTCGGCATAGTCCAGGGTCGCCTTTGTGATCTCGACTCCGCCTATTATTCTTGCAAGCTCGTTTCTCCTGCCCTCGTGATCGAGCGGAGAAACGCTCGTATAGGTCTTGCCGCCGCTTACCGTCTTAGCTATTTTATAGTGATTGTCTGCAAGCGCCGCTATCTGCGCCTGATGAGTTACACATATTACCTGACGGCTGCGCGATACCTCCTTCAGCTTTAGTCCCACCTTCTGAGCGGCACTTCCGCTGATACCCGTATCAACCTCGTCAAAGATGAGGGTGTCGATATCGTCCTTATCCGCAAGAACATTCTTTATCGCAAGCATCATTCTCGAAAGCTCACCGCCTGAGGCTATCTTTGCCACGGGCTTGGGCTCCTCTCCGGGGTTTGTGGATATAAGTATCTCAATATCATCGCAGCCGTTATTGTCAAGCTCTCTGCTTGTCTGACGAACAACAAGCTCCACGTTCGGCATATCAAGATAGGACATCTCTCTCTTTACCTCAGCCGAGAATTTCTTTGCAGTAGCGCTCCTTAACTCTGAAAGCCCTACAGCAAGCCTCTTTGCTGTATCATATGCGTTCTTACAGTCATTTTCAAGCGCTTCACGGTTTTCCTCATAGCTCTCCAGCTTTTCAAGCTCTGCCCTTGCCTTTTCAAGAAAGTCGAGCATTTCTTCAATAGTATTGCCGTATTTTCTGCCGAGCCTGCGGATAAGGTCGAGCCTGTCCTCGATCTCTTCAAGACTTTCGGCATCGCTGTCCGCATCGTCCGACATACCTGCTATCTCATTCAGAATATCCTCAAGCTCATAAACGGCATTGTTCAGTCTCTCGTTCAGAGGGGCGACATCAGCATACACGCCGGTGATCCCGTCCAGAGATGCGCTTGCCTGCTCGAGAGCCTGTATAGCTCCGTCGGTATCGTCTCCGCCGTTAAGAAGCTCCTTTGCCTCGCTGAAGGCCGCTGCTATCCTTTCTTTGTTCTCTATCCTGCTGCGCTGTTCCGTCAGATCCTCATATTCGCCGACATACATACCGGCATTCTCAAGCTCCTCGGTCTGATATCTGAGAAGGTCGAGCCTGCGCTCTCTTTCAGCCTCGTCATATTGCGACCTGTCAAGCTCTGCACGAAGGGCTTTATACCTTCCGAACGCCTCGCGGTACTCCGCAAGCTCCTTTTCGTCATCGGCAAGCTTATCGATATAGTTGATATGCAGCTCGGGTGACATCAGCTCATAGCTCTCATGCTGCCCGTGAATATTTATCAGATACACTGCCGCAGCCCTGAGGACCGCCGCTGTTGCAGGTCTTCCGTTTATACGGCATTTTCCGCTGCCGTTGAGCTTCAGTTCTCTTTGAAGGATAAACGCCCCGTCCTCCGGCTCAAAGCCGAATTCAGCAAGCGCCTGTACTGCTCTTTCGGAGGGCTGTGTAAATTCTGCACTGACAAAGGCGTTCTCACAGCCGTTCCGGATCAGATCCCTTGATGTTCTGCTGCCCAATACGGCATTAATGGAGTCTATTATTATTGATTTACCTGCTCCCGTCTCACCTGTGAGAACATTCAGTCCCTTGTCAAGATCTACGCTTGTTTTTTCGATCACTGCTATGTTTTCTATATATAGATTTGTCAGCATTTCTTATTACCTCACGGTATTATCGTATTGCTTTTGTCGGTCATCATCTTTTTGAGATCCGACACAAGAGAGACTGCTACGGAATCTGTTCTTGTTGCCACAAATATCGTATCGTCTCCCGCTATCGTTCCCAGCACGCCGGAGCGGTCGGTCGAGTCGAGCGCCGCACAAACAGCCTGTGCCATGCCCGTCTCGGTCTTGATGACCACAAGCGAATGAGAGTAGTCCACGCTCTTTACGGCTGTCAGGAAAAGATAATAATGGGACTGCTGCTCCTCGCTCGTTATCATTTCGGCAGCGTATTTATATGCACCGCCTGCACCGAGGATCTTTATGAGACGCATTTCCTTGATATCCCTGGACACGGTCGCCTGAGTAACATGAAAGCCGTCGCTTTTGAGCAATTCAAGAAGCTCGGACTGCGTCTCAACATCATTTTCCTTGATAAGCTCCAATATCCTTGCTTGTCTACGTGTTTTCATTTCCGCCGCCCTTTCTCGGTAAATTTATCGTTCAGGACCTTATAGAAGGTCCTGTCCTTCAGCTTTATAAATTCCGTTTCAGTGCTTGCCTCCGA
>ONFW01000157.1 GCA_900317215.1 uncultured Eubacteriales bacterium
GGATATACGAAAGGGCTGTTCGGGCTCATTGTCAAATGGCCTTTGGTGATAATATACAATTATAATATATAATTTTTATCATTTGTAATAAACAAAGATAAAAACATTGACTTTAGCGATTTAAAGTCTTATAATGTATAAGTGCTTTTTAAAGGGAAGGCGGAAAGCAGCCTCTCGGCGTTGGAATGAAGTATCATTTCCTTCTCGGCGGCAGTCAGTCCGTCAAGCTCCCTGAAATGTCTCACATAAGCGCTCTGACAGTTCCACGGAGAATCGGTAGCGAACAATATCCTGTCTGCGCCGTGCTTCCTGATAATGCGAACGACGTCCTCATCTGTATTATTGCAGAATTCCATAAGAGACGGAAAGCTGCAGCTTATGTCGATATAACACGGTGCTCCGGCTAAATGCTTTTCTACCTCCTTGTGCATCATCATTCCGCCCAGATGAGCGAATATCATAAACGGCTCCTGACGTCCGGTTTCCTTCATTACTCTGTCGAGAACGGCGCGTCCCCTTTCGGGAGGACAATGAATCACATCAAAGGCGGGGTCAACTCCGGAATGGGTCACAACGAGCAGCCCCAGTCTTGCGGCAGCCGTTATTATTCTTATGTATCTCGGATCGTCTATGAACGTACCCGTATAATCCGGGTGCAGCTTTATTCCCTTGAAGCCCTGTTTTTTAAGAGCCTCCAGCCTTGCCTCCGGTTCATCATCGTCCGGGTGTATGGCTCCGAACGAGACTAATTCGCGGTATTCCGCATTTATCCTTGCGGCTTCACGGTTTATCGTTTCAAGCTGTCCTTTTCTTGTTGCAACGGGCAGTATCACGGAAATATCCACCCCTGCGTTCATCATGCTTTGTCTGAGCCCCTCAAGAGTCCCGTCAGTATGGGCTTCGACGCCCGGGGCAGCATTTACCAGAGCTGCTATCGACCTTTCGGCTATCTTATCCGGAAATGCATGAGTATGGAAATCTATTACCATTTTTATCCTAACCTCGCTTTATTTTGTCTTGAATAATATGCTGATGATATTTTATCCTGTCTTTGACGTTTTGGCAAGCGGTTTTATCTCATCCTGTATATTATTGAAATATATTTCTTAACAAGAAGAAGGAGACAAAAACAATGGACATGTTTATCAAAATCCTGTTCCTCGTCGTGTTCTTTGCGGTCATGATAGGAGTAGGTATCTACTGCCGCAAGCAGGCAACAAATGTTAACGGCTTTGTTCTGGGCAACCGTTCGGTAGGACCGTGGCTCACGGCCTTTGCCTTTGGCACCTCTTATTTTTCAGCCGTTATATTCGTGGGATATGCCGGACAGTTCGGCTGGCGCTTCGGCCTCGCCTCAACATGGATAGGACTGGGAAACGCCTTCATCGGCTCTCTTCTTGCATGGAACATTCTCGGCAGACGTACCCGTGTCATGACGCAGCATCTTGATACTGCCACAATGCCGGACTTCTTTGCGAAGAGATATAATTCCAAGGCGCTGAAGATAGCGGCGTCTATAATAATCTTCATTTTCCTTATCCCTTATACGGCATCTCTTTATAACGGCCTTTCAAGACTTTTTGAAATGGCTTTCGGCATACCCTACACCTATTGCGTAATAGCTATGGCTGTACTCACCGGCATTTATGTCGTTCTGGGCGGATATATGGCTACGGCTATCAATGACTTTATTCAGGGAATAATCATGCTTGTCGGCATTGTTGCAGTTATTGCCGCAGTAATGCAGGTCAACGGCGGTCTTACAGAGAGCATCGCAAAGCTTTCGCAGGGCAGCACGACAACAGCGTCCGGCACAGAACTGAACGGCGCCTTTACATCATTCTTCGGACCGGATATTTTCTCGCTGATCGGTGTTGTTATCCTCACCTCTCTCGGCACATGGGGACTTCCTCAGATGGTTCAGAAGTTCTATGCGATAAAGTCCGAAAAGTCTATCAGCACTGGTACGATAGTATCAACTGTGTTTGCTATCATCGTGGCAGGCGGCTGTTATTTCCTCGGCGGCTTCGGCAGACTCTTCGGTACTGCGGATCCCGCAACGGGAAAGCCTGAGGGCGGTTACGATGCGGTCATACCAAGTATGCTTGAGAATCTTTCTCCGATACTTATAGGCATAGTTGTGGTCCTTGTTCTTTCGGCTTCGATGAGCACCCTTTCAAGCCTTGTTCTCACATCGAGCTCGGTGCTCACAATCGACTTTATCGATCCTGTTTTCTGTGCAAAGAAGTCCATGACAGACAAGAAAAAGGTTCTCTGGATGCGTATATTCATTGTGTTCTTCATTGCCGTTTCTGCATTTATTGCGATAGTTCAGGCAAATTCGCCGGTGCTTTTCATTTCTCAGATGATGGGCGTATCATGGGGCGCTCTTGCAGGAGCATTCCTTGCCCCGTTCATGTACGGTCTGTATATGAAAAGGGTTCCGAAGTGTGCGGTATGGATCAACTTTGCTATCGGCATAGGGATATCTCTCGCATCATTTATATGCAACCTTACGGGAGTTAAGTTCGACAATGCCGTTCTCGAGTATTTCAAGTCACCTATCAACGCTGGTATGCTTGCAATGGTGCTCGGAATAGTCCTTACGCCGATAATCACTCTGATAGCTCCGGCAAAGGATAAGGACAGGATAGCCGAAATCTTCTCCTGCTACAGCAAGAAGGTCACGGTTTCTTCAAAGAAGTCCATTGTTGAGGAGGCTTCGGAGGAGCTTCCTCCTGAGGAGCTGACGATATCCGAAAATCTTTCTTCAGGGAAAAGAGCAGCTAAGGCAGGCAGCTCTGCCAAAAACAATAAAAGCAAAAAACACCGTAAATAAAAATACTAAAAAAGGAAATGATCAAAATGATGTTTCAGAAAGACATTGAAACGATGCCGCGCTCCGAGATCGAAGCTATTCAGCTCGAAAGACTGAAGGAGACTGTAAAGTACTGCTATGACAACGTGCCGCTCTATCATAAGCGCCTTACCGAGTGCGGCGTAGAGGACGGCTCCAAGATAAAGCAGCTTTCCGATATTCAGTATATACCCTTTACGACAAAGGACGACTTCCGTGATAACTATCCCTTCGGACTTATGGCGGCACCGATGAAGGATATTGTCCGTATCCACGCCTCCTCCGGCACAACGGGAAAGCCTACTGTAGGAGTATACACCAAGGAGGATATCAGGATATGGGCGGATCTTGTATCCCGTGTTGCAGTTGCAGGCGGTGTTACCTCGGATGATATCATCCAGATAAGCTTCGGCTACGGACTTTTCACAGGCGCACTGGGACTTCACTACGGTATGGAGAACCTCGGTGCAACGGTTATTCCCGCTTCCTCGGGAAATACCGAAAAGCAGCTCATGATGATGCGTGACTACGGTGTTACGGGTCTGGTGGCTACCCCCTCATATGCGCTCTATCTTTCGGAGGCAGCAAAGGAGGCAGGCTATCCGCTCTCAGACTACAAGCTCCGTCTCGGAATTCTCGGCTCGGAGCCCTGCACTCCCGCCATGCGCTCACAGATCGAGGCAAACTTCAATATCCGTGTGTCAGACAACTACGGAATGACAGAGTTGGGCGGCCCGGGTGTCTCCGGCGACTGCGAGGCAAGAAACGGCATGCACTTTGCAGAGGATCACTTCCTGCCTGAGATCATCGACCA
>ONFW01000024.1 GCA_900317215.1 uncultured Eubacteriales bacterium
ACTGCTCACTTATTGAATCGTAGTCAGTATTGCGGAAAATGCAGTGTGCAGTTACTTCGTCAGCCTTTATCGAAGCCTCCTCACTCAAAAGCATCTCGTACTTTTTATCTGTATTTTTCTGCTCTGTCGATACCGGAGCCGCCTTTGAGGGCGCATCCTTCTTTCCGCATGAGGTCATGCACATAACTCCGGCCAGTATTGAGACAGCGATCAGCATAGCAGATGCTCTTTTCAATTCATTCACTCCTCCGAATAATATAGGCTCATTATATCAGTTAAGAGGCTATTTTTCAATACAGTTGTCCCCTCTTTTTCAATCTGTCCTTCGTATTTGCGGGGGACTTTTTTGCATACCAAAAGGGCTGTCAAGCCGGATATGTCCGGAAACGGGTTTCTGAAATTCTGAGTTTTCTATTCATTATTACCGCATCACGCATTAAAACACGGCGAATTTAGGAAGGCTCGTTAGGAAGGCTGCGAAGCATTTTTTCTCAAGAATTGACAAATGCTTTAAATCGATTTATAATAATACTATTATATTTTTTAAGGAGGAAATCTATCATGAATTTCAAAAAAAGCATAATAGCCGGTCTTGCAGCCCTGGCTGTAGCCTGCCCTGCGATAGCCGCAAATGCAGCAACTATAGGGTATTCTTCCCAGGGCGCGGATTTTTACGTCAGCGCAGGCCAGGAAACCAAGGTAACAGTTACTCTTGATAACATTGCGCTTGACGTTCCCTGTCACGAGCCGCACATAATGCTGGACGTGACCGTAACCATTCCTGCAGATGCGCTTCCGGAGGGTGCCTATACCTTTACAGCGGATTCGCTGCTGAACAACGGGGAAAACTCCTCTCCCGAGTTTTATTATGTTTACGAGGCTCTTATAAACAATGTGTTTGCAGATGACCCCGATGAGATCATCGACTATGACGTATTTGATTTCAGCTTTACAAACGAAAATGGCGAGAAGGTATCCCCGAAGGGAGCAATCATCACTATCAACGCACAGGATTACAACCACTTCTACAATATCGGTTTTGTAATAAATGAGGATGGCAGCCTTTCCTCTTTTCCTGTAGCTGACAATTCCGGGATCTATGATATGGTTCCGCCTCATTTTTCAAGATTTATTCTTGCTCAGGTAAAACATCCCGATCAGTTTATAATTGAAGACGAGTCTGCACCTGAAGTGGATGATCCTCCCGCTCCGCAGCCCATCACAATTCCCGAGTCTACCGACACCACTGTGAGCAATCCCCAGCCCAAGCCCGATGATAAAGGTGCAAACACAGGCGACAACAGTTCTGCCTTTGCAGCAGTTATCGCTGTTGCAGCTCTTGCTTCACTCGGAATTGCAGCAGTCGCAAGAACAAGAAGGAAATCCGACTGACCCTGATGCGGAAATAAATGCATAAAACAACAGCTCGAGCATAAAGCTGCTCATAGCTGAGCAGCCGGTCTCCCTCTTCACAGTAAGTACCCTGTATCTTTCGGATATGTCATCCTATCCGACTGATACAGGGTATTTTTCGTTAATGACGTATCAAGCATGTGAGCGTCAGCAGATCAACTCAGGATAAGTCTCAGAATCTCGTGAGCCGGCAGGCGAGACGGGGGAAACCATTTTTTGCCGGAAAAGGGAGCCCCCAGCGGACATATTATTGCTATACACTTGACATAAAAGTCATAAAGCTTTAAAATAATGTTATGCAAAACGATCATCGGAGGTGATGAAATGGCAGAGGATAATATAAAGATGATAGAGATCAAAAACGACAATATGTGGTTCAAGGGATCGCCTGTCATTTTGTGCTCAATGAGACTTGCTCTCGATACAAAAACGGGAGATATGTTTACCTCAGCTAAATTTCTGAACATACAGCCTGATAATCTGCAGTCGATCACGTTTGACGTTATCTGCTATGACGAAGATCGCAAGCCGATCAATGTCATTCAAAACGTGACCTACAGCGGACTTGATATTTCAAGAAATACAGACTTCGGCTTCCACCGCAAAATCAAAATTCCCGATATCTCCACAAGGAATGTCGAATACGTTATCAAAAGCGTGTCAAATTCCAAGGGGCAGACATGGGATAATGAAGGCTGCAAGCACTTTGACCGGAAGCTTGAGCAGAAGAGCATATATACCGTTCAGGGCGATTATAACAAGCAATTCCTCGATCTCTGCACCAGAAGCGGAATTGACGGAATGAATCTGGTTCTCCAGCCTGAGTTTGAGGACGACCACTGGCTCTGCGCCTGCGGAGCCTTTAACTGGAACGATGAGGTCAAGTGCTCTCAGTGCAGGATAAGCCGTTCATGGCTTACAAAGAACACACGCATTGAAACGCTGCAGAAGCGCAAAGAGGTGCAGGATGCCGATGCCCAGCAGGTCAAGGAGCTTGTTCAGGCAAGGGCAGCTCAGGCAAGCGACAAGTCAGCCGAACGTGCCGAATTTGAAGAAAGAAACGCGCGTATCCTTGCGGAACAGAAGCATTTCAAGGCGCTGAAGCTCAGGAAAAACATTTTTATTGCTATCGGCATACTCATAATAATCGCAGGTCTGATCTATGCTCTTTTGACCTTTGTTTTTCCAAAGTTCCTCGAGGCAGAGGAATACGAAAAAGGCACCGATCTTGTAAACGCATCTCAACCTGCCCGGACAACAGTTTCCGAGGCGGATCCGAATAATCGGTATTGACCGAAAGGAGCATATTTATGAAATTTATCAAACTCCTTCTCAGCATCACTGTTGCAATACTCGACATCACGCTTACTATCATGCTGATAAGAGCTCTCAGCGAGGAAGACGATCTTTCCGAATACAGGTGCGGCAGCGACTGAACCGCTGCTTTAAGCCCCTGAATCACAGGAGGGGATCTTATGTCAGAAAACAACTCAAAAAGGCTTCCTCACGACCACAATGGCGGAGCAGAGGACATTCTGTGCAGTATGCCCGACCTAACAACGGTGTGTACCGTTGCAATGGCTATGAAGCAGCTCGGAGATCCGAGCAGGCTCAGGATATTCTGGCTGTTGTGCCATTGCGAGGAATGTGTCATAAACATTGCGGCTGCTACGAATATGACAAGTCCTGCCGTATCTCATCATCTTCGGCTGCTGAAGAGCGCAGGACTCATCATCTCGGAAAGGCACGGCAAGGAGATGTATTACAAAGCCTCGAGCATACCCATAGCTGAAAAGCTGCATCATATCATCGAGGAGCTTGCAATGATCTCCTGCCCCGAAGAGCTTACATAAAAAAGCCCCGTATCATATCGGATACGGGGTCATTTTTATTATTCCAGTAGATTTGCAATAACAGCGTTAGAGACAAGAAATCCCTTTTTTGTGAGTCTTATCCCCTTTTCATCAGTAACCGTGAACCCCGGCGTCACAAGTCTCTCAGCTCTTTTGCGGTATTTTTCGGGAAGCTCCCTGCCGAAGCGCTGTCTGTATTTCTCGAAGGATATACCCTCGGAAAGACGCAGACCGAGCATTATAAATTCCTCTTCTCCTCCGCCCTCGCCGTCATCGATAAGCTCATCTCTGTAAAAGCTCTCAAATGACCTTTCATAATGGCGCCGTCTGCCGTCAATAAACGAATGTGCCGCAGAACCGAAGCCAAAGTATTCCTCATCATGCCAATAGATCAGATTATGCCTGCTCTCAAAGCCCTCCCGGGAAAAATTCGATATCTCATACTGGCGGTAGCCATATTCGTCAAGCGTGCTTACAGCAAGCATATAAAGCTCCGCCTGTTCGTCATCATCACATAGCCCAAGACTGTCTTTCATGGCAAAATACGGAGTTCCCTCTTCTATCTTCAACAGATATGCAGATATATGCTCTGCTCCGTTTTCAGCGCAGAAGGCTATCGACCGCTTCAGGCTTTCTCCGGTCTGCGAGGGAGTAGCTATCATCAGGTCGAGTGAGATGTTCTCAAAGCCTGCTGCTCTTGCAGAGCTTATGCATCTCACGGCGTCACTGCTGCTGTGAAGCCTGCCCAGAAGCCTCAGCTCATTGTCATTGCAGGACTGCAGACCTATGGATACCCTGTTGAAGCCGCATTTTCTCAGAGTCTCAAAGGAAATATCCTTTTTCCCCGGATTGACCTCAAGAGTCACCTCGGCATTTTCCGCAAGACCGAAGCCCTCCGACACAGCTCTATAGATACGGCACAGTCTTTCCTCACCCAGAACAGCGGGAGTTCCTCCCCCAAAATACAAAGTATCGGCAATGCGTGGATATTTTTTCGCGCAGAGGCTTATCCTGTCGCAAAGTCTGCGGGTATATTCCTCCATTTCGGCTTCATCAGCCCTTGTTGAGAAGAAATCGCAGTAAGGACATTTTCTTATACAAAACGGGATATGTACATATACGCCCGTCATTTTTTTGCACCCTTTCTGAGAATGAACAGCATCTCCGCAAAAAGCGTGAGCAGAGAGCCCGCTATCAGAACGATATCGAAGCACATAAATGTATGAAACGAGGCTGCAAGACCTTCATAAGTCAGTTTTTCGCTCATTGTAAGAAAATATACAAAGGGTACGGCGTCGCTCGTGTCAACGGTCGATATTGCATTGTCTATCATAAAGGTAAAGATCACAAAGCAGATGAGAACAACAAGAACAGTTCCCGTTACGATCGGCTTTTTCGGTTTATTGATTATGCTCACCGACATAACGGACAGTATCAGTGCAGCACCCACGATTATTATTATCGGATTAATCATTCTTTTCTCCTATCGCAGAAACGATCGTCAGCTCACAGCTCCGGCGTACCCATGCCCAACATCAGCGATACCTTAAGCACGGCAGTCTGAGTCTTGGCATCAGGCAGCTCACCTCTGAGAACCATTTGGACAGCCTGTTCAAGAGGTATTTTAACAACGTCAAGAAATTCCCCCTCGTCAAGCCTCTGGCTGTCGTAATGATTCACCCTGCAGAAATACAAATGTATGATCTCGCCGCAGTACCCGGGGCTGGGATAGAGCTTTCCGAGAGTCATATAGCCCCGTCCTACGGCGCCGGTCTCCTCCAGCAGTTCTCTTTTGCCGTTTTCCAGCGGATCCATACCCTTTTCAAGCTTTCCTGCAGGCAGTTCAAGCAATACCTCTTTATATGGATAGCGAAACTGTCTTACAAAGAGCAGCTCATTATTTTCTGTAAGGGCTGCAACAGCAACGCCTCCGGGGTGTGCAACGACCTCGCGCATTGCGCTGCTCCCGTCCTCAAGCTCCACCCTGTCAAGCTTTACATGGATAACACGTCCGACAAACTTATCCTGAGATTCTATTGTCTTTTCATAATGCGCCATTCTTTCCCCTCCTGCTCTTTTTATTGTTATTATATCTCATCACCACCAAAAAGTAAAGCCCCACCGCAGCGCCTTGTGTCCGCCGGGTAAGTCCTTTTCTAGCGAAAAAGTGGTTCCCCCGGTCTAACCTGCCAGCTCAGCCGGTGCTTCTCACCCTCCCTGAATTTGCTGTGTTTAGCTCTGTCTGTTTTCTTTGCGTCTGGATCTTTTATAAACACACGGCAACAGCGCTAAATACAACAGGTATTATCATAATGTTCAGTTATATACTATATGTTGTATAATGCAATAAAAATCAAAAAATGTTAAACAGATAAACGGATTATAATCATTATTTTTTGGTCATTAGAACGATTATTATTTTATGAACTTCAAACGGTTGACAAAAGAATGAAATAGCTATATATTTAAGTTACGGAACATAATAATAAAGGACAAAAACAACTTAAAAAACCAAGCCCTTGACACAGAAAACAACACAGCAGATCATGCTTGTCCTTACTTGAAAAAAGCTGAAAGGAGCAACAAGATGAACAAGGAATTTGCCGAAGCCTGGGAAGGCTTTGAAGGAAGGATCTGGAAGCTTGAAGTAAACACAAGAGACTTTATCCAAAAGAACTACAAGCCCTATTGCGGCGATGAGTCTTTTCTTGAAGGACCCACAGAGGCTACGAAAAAGCTGTGGGATATCGTTCAGGGTCTGCAAAAGGAAGAACGAGCCAAGGGCGGAGTTCTTGATATGGAAACAAAGGTCGTCTCGGGATTGACAGCCTACGGAGCAGGCTATATCAGCGAGGACAAAAGCCTTGAAAAAATCGTCGGAATACAGACCGACAAGCCGCTGAAAAGAGCCTTCATGCCCTTCGGCGGGATAAAAATGGCAGAACAGGCATGTGAGACCTATGGATATTCGCCTGATGAAGATATTCACAGGATATTCAACGAATACGTCACCACACATAACCAGGCGGTTTTCGACGCCTATACCCCTGAAATGAAAAGGGTGCGCCATAATAAGATAATCACAGGTCTGCCCGACACCTACGGCAGAGGAAGAATAGTCGGTGATTACAGGCGCGTTGCTCTTTACGGTATAGATCATCTTATCGAGCAGAAGAAAAAGGACTTTGCAAATTGCGGCGACGGCACCATGACCGACGACGTTATCAGACTTCGTGAGGAGCTTGCAAAGCAGATAAGGGCTCTTAACGGAATGAAGGAAATGGCAGCGCTTTACGGCTGCGATATCTCAAAGCCCGCAAAAAACGCAAGAGAGGCCGTGCAATGGCTGTATTTCGGCTATCTTGCAGCAATAAAAACACAGAACGGCGCAGCTATGAGCGTGGGCAGGGTTTCCACCTTCCTCGATATCTATATCCAGCGCGACCTTGATAAAGGCATTCTCACCGAGAAAGAGGCACAGGAGCTGATCGATCATTTCGTAATGAAGTGCAGGATAGTCAAGTTTGCCCGTATCCCCTCCTATAATCAGCTTTTCTCCGGCGACCCCGTATGGGCTACCCTTGAGGTTGCAGGTATAGGCTGCGACGGCAGATCCATGGTCACTAAAAACGATTTCCGTTTTCTCCATACTCTTGAAAATATGGGACCGTCCCCCGAGCCTAACCTGACCGTGCTTTATTCATCGGCTCTTCCCGATACCTTCAAGAAATACGCTTCCAGGATATCAATAAACACAAGCTCTGTACAGTATGAAAACGATGACGTCATGAAGCCTGTATGGGGTGACGATTACTCTATCTGCTGCTGCGTATCTGCCACACAAACCGGCAAGGAGATGCAGTTCTTCGGCGCAAGGGCAAACCTTGCAAAATGTCTTCTTTACGCTCTCAACGGCGGTATTGATGCAAAGAACCGTGAGCAGGTGGCTCCGCCCTACAGAAGGATAACCTCGGAATACCTGGATTATAATGAGGTCATTGAGGCTTATGAGGTCATGATGGACTGGCTGGCCGGGCTTTATGTAAACACTCTCAACCTTATCCATTATATGCATGACAAGTATTATTACGAGGCTGCCGAGATGGCTCTCATCGACACTGACGTCCGCAGGACCTTTGCAACAGGTATTGCCGGATTCTCTCACGTTGTTGACAGTCTGAGTGCAATAAAATACGCACATGTAAAGCCTATAAGAGACGATGCCGGCATCTGCATAGATTTCGCCGTTGAGGGAGACTTCCCCAGATACGGAAACGATGACGACCGTGCAGATGATATCGCCGTATGGCTGCTCAGAACCTTCCTTGAGAAGATAAAGAAGCACCATACCTACAGAAATTCCGAGCCCACAACATCTATCCTCACAATAACCTCAAATGTCGTATACGGCAAGGCAACAGGCAATATGCCCGACGGCAGACGCGCCGGCGCTCCGCTTTCACCCGGTGCAAATCCGAGCTACGGCGCAGAAAAGAACGGACTTCTCGCTTCTCTCAATTCCGTAGCAAAGCTGCCCTATCACTGGGCTCTGGACGGCATCTCCAACACACAGACCATTAGTCCTGATGCACTCGGACATGAGGAGCAGGAGAGGATCGATAATCTCGTTCAGGTCATGGACGGCTACTTCGATCAAGGGGCGCATCACCTCAATGTTAATGTTTTCGGAACAGAAAAGCTCATTGACGCAATGGAGCATCCCGAAAAAGAGGAATATGCCAACTTTACTATCCGTGTTTCCGGCTATGCTGTAAAATTTATTGATCTCACAAGGGAACAGCAGCTTGACGTTATTGCCCGCACCTGCCACAAGACCCTTTAAAATATCACGGCAACAATAAAAAGGGCTGTCACATCCGTAATTGTGTGACAGCCCTGTCTTTATATTCTTTTAGGGAGGAAGCGCTATGGAGACAAAAGGACGCATACATACGCTGGAGACCTTCGGGCTTGTTGACGGTCCCGGGGTAAGGACAGTCATTTTCTTAAAGGGCTGCCGCCTGCGCTGCAAATACTGTCATAACCCTGATACATGGAGCGGCGAAGGTGAGCTTTGGACAGCGCCGCAGCTTTTTGAACGTGTAAAAAGGTACAAACCATACTGGAGGAACAACGGCGGCATTACAGTAAGCGGAGGAGAGCCTCTGCTGCAGAGTGCCTTTGTCACCGAGCTTTTTACACTTGCAAAAAAAGAGAGCATACATACCGCCCTTGATACTGCCGGAGAGCCGTTTTCTCTTGACAGCTCCTTCCTTGAGAGCTTTGACAGGTTAATGGCTGTTACAGACCTTGTTCTGCTCGATCTCAAGCTCATGGACGAGAAGGGTCACAGAGAGCTTACCGGCAGCGGCAACAGGAATATCCTTGAAATGGCGCGCTATCTTTCGGATAAAGGAAAGAAAATGTGGATAAGACACGTTCTTGTTCCGGGGATAACAGATGATGAAAACGACCTCATCAGCATGCGGGATTTCATTTCCTCTTTAAAGACGGTGGAAAGGGTAGAAGTCCTCCCCTATCATACCTTGGGTCTGATGAAATGGAGAGAGCTTGAAATAGATTATCCTCTTGAGGGTGTTCCTGTTCCCACCGAAGAACAGATCAGAAAAGCGAAGGAACTGCTTTGCATAATTTAGCAGTGCGGGATCTCTCCGCCCTCTCACACCACCGTACATACCGTTCGGCATACAACTATGTAAGGTAATAATCCAGTGGACTGACTAAACCTTGCTTGGTCAGTTCAGTGTACTTAAAAGCTCCATTGCGTCCAAGCTTGGGAACAGCCTGTCAAGAGGCCTCGTCTGTTTCTGCCGGAGCGCTCTCAACACGGTCTATCCTGTCAGAGAGCTGGTCGAAGGTTACGCCATATTTCTTTGCAATGTCCTGAGCATAGCTGACGCCCTCGGGGGGTGCAATGAATATCTTATAGGAGCGCTTACCCTCATGTATGCCCGTGATAAGACTGGCCACCTTAATTTCTCCCTTGATGTTGTTGTTTACCTCGTCAAGCATCATGGCAAGCTCGTGCATGTGGGTGTTGAAGATCGTCCTTGCCCCAAGATAACGAAGAGCCTTGACAACGTCCTTGGCAATATACAATCCCTCGGCAAAGGAGGTCGTGGCAAGGGATTCGTTGAACAGCAGCAGACTCTCGCCGGTCGCCTCTGCAAATATCTCGCTCATGCGCTTTGATTCCTCTCCAAGCCTGCCCAGATTGACGGTCTTGTTTTCATCTGCGGGAAAATGGGTATAGATGCAATCCGCAGGTGAAATAGAAGCGCTCTCTGCGGGAACATAAAGTCCGCACTGTGCAAAAAGGAACATAAGACCTATTGCCTGCGTCATCGTAGTTTTTCCGCCGCGGTTGGGGCCTGTCATTATATAGATGCCGTGCTCCTTGGTGAACTCAAAGTCGTTGGTGATGATGTCAAGCTTATGCCCGTTTACGTTCTGGATCGCAAGCTTGAAATTGTAAGCACCGGTGGTATGCAGCTCACGAGTCTTGATATCGAGTATCTCGGGCTTGCAAAGCGGAATGCCGAGATCCATTACCTTCTGCATATAATCCGCCCAGCGGATATAGAAGATAAACTCCGGAATAAGCTTTGTAAGACTGTAGCCGCTGATGTTGGTATATTTTGAAAGCCTGCTTTTGAGCTGCTTTACTGTGGAGCTGAGCATTTCGGTCATAACACGGCTGAGATTCTGCATGAGGGGATCCTCGCCTGTAACACTGCCTACGGTATGGATCTTCGTCATGCCGTCAAAGCTGGTGCCGTTGTGTATCTCATTTTTCTTTGACGAAAAATCAAGGAATTTGCTGAGCAGACCGGGTCTTGAAAAATGCTTGTTGTTTATGGAAACGATACCGACCTCGCAGGGCATGAGCTTACTGTCGAGGTTGACGCCTATAGACAGGCTCTTGACCTGACCTATCTCGCTGACAAGGCTCTTTATATCATCGTGGAGGTACTCAAAACCGTTTTCGTTATAGATATTGCTTACAAAATCCTTCAGTCTTTTAAGACCCTCTGATTTGATATCGTTTTCGGTGAGTGACTGATTTATCCCTGCAATACAGGTTACATAGATATCAAGCTCATGCAGACGGTTGATGAGCTGCCAGATAGGAGAGGCTGAGGTGTCCTTTGTGCTTTTTTCAAGCTCCTTGAGAAAGGCAAGCTCCTCAAGCAGCTCCTTTATCCTTTCCCTGAGCTTCGGAAAGTGGAAGATATCGTCAAAGATATCTCTGCGGTAGCGGATGACCTCCGGATTCTTTTCAAAGCTTATCATAATATTCTTTATGATGTTCTGTTCAAAAAGCTCTCCCGAGAGTCTTTCGCAGATATATTCGATAGAGAGATCGTTTATTGTTTCGGGGCTGAGTGTCTTTGTGTCGGGTTTGACATTTTCGGGGTATAACAGGCTGAGTTCTGCCATGCTCACACTTCCTTATCTTTTTTATTCAAAAAACACTTTCGGCAAATGCTCGACCAAAGCTTGAGCCCTGCCTTCGGGAATGATCATCTCTGATCTGATTTAAATTATAATTCATTGATGTGTAAAAATCAATCAACTGAATCAAAAATGACTAAACCGATGCTTATGAGAATAAAGCTCCGGTTTATTCTCCTTCAGCCGGAATTGACCTATGCCGGAAAAATGGGTTTTCCGCAATGCTTGCAAAACGGAAAAAAATGTATTATAATGATATCGTGCAAGAAAAACAGGAAAGGATATGATAAAATGGCACAGATAACAAAGGATACGATAATCGGTGAGATACTCGATATCGATGAAACAACGGCGCCTATCTTTCTTTCGATAGGTATGCACTGCCTCGGCTGCCCTGCTTCAAGGGGAGAGACAGTTGAGCAGGCGTGCGCTGTTCACGGTGTGGATGTTGACGAGCTTGTAAAAGCTGTCAATGAGCATATCAAGGATAAATGAGAAACACCGAGCCGCTGCCTTACGGGGCGGCGGTTTGTTATATGCAGCAAAAGGAGGAGCATGTGTGACACGAAAAATGCAGATACCCCTTGACAGCAGACTCGCTCTTTGTGCTTCGTTTGTAAGAAAAGGAACAAGACTTGCTGATATAGGCACGGATCATGCCTATCTGCCCGTCAGCCTTGCCGCCTGCGGAGCTGTGTGCTCGGCGGTGGCTTCAGATATCAGGAAAGGACCGCTCGAAAATGCAAGGGCGAATATCATTCGCTTTGGCGTGGAGGATAAGGTGAGGACAGTCCTTTGCGACGGCCTTGACGGGATATCTCCCGATGATGCTCTTGATATAGTTATAGCAGGTATGGGCGGTGAGCTGATCGCTGCCATGATAAAAAGGACGCCCTGGGTCTATGACAGCAGCAGACGACTTATTCTTCAGCCTATGACAAGAGCAGGTGCTCTGCGTGCATTTCTGTGTGCAGAGGGCTTTGAGATAATAGATGAGAAGGCGTGCGTATCCGGAAGAAAATGCTACAGTGTTATGCTCTGTGTGTATGACGGCAAAGTGCGTGAATGCGACAGCAGGTATGAATATCTTGGCAGACTTGCAGAAGACAGCTCCGATGAGGCGGTTCGCTATGCAGGGATGATAAAGGGCAAGCTTAAAAGAAAGATCAACGGTCTGATCAAGTCGGGAGACAGTGTCTCTGCAGAAATATACAAGAAAATTCTGCAGGAGCTTGAAAACGTCTCAGGGGAGGAAACTGAATGATAAGCGCAGGAGAAATATATGCTCTTATAAATGATATGGCGCCGTTTGAAACGGCTATGGGTTTTGATAATGTCGGGATATTGATAGGCAGTGCGGAAAAAAGGACAGATAAGGTACTTCTGGCTCTCGACGCCTCGGCTCAGGTGATAAGAGAAGCGGAGAGGACGGGAGCAGGGATAATCGTGACTCATCATCCGGTGATATTTGACCCGTTAAGATCGCTTGACGACAACAGCATACCCTATCTTGCAGCAAGAGCAGGGATAACCGTGATATCCGCACACACGAATCTTGATACTGCAAGAGGCGGTGTAAACGATATGCTGGCACAGCTTATCGGAGTAGAGCCGGAGGAATATATTGACCATGAATGTGCTCTTTTGGGCAGGGTTGAGGAAAAGCCTGACTGCAGAGAATTTGCAGAGAGGATTAAGAGCCGCCTGGAGCTTTGCGGACTTAGATATTCAGACAGCGGAAAAAGAGTGAGCCGTGTCCTTGTAGCCTGCGGCGCAGGAGGAGGAAATATTGAGCTTGCCCGCAGTCTTAAGGCGGATGCACTTGTTACGGGAGAGATAAAGCATAATTTCATAGTATACGCAAATTCCTATAACATCGCTGTGTTTGACCTGGGCCATTTCGGCTCCGAGAAGCATATCATACCCATTCTATGCGGGCTTCTGGAAAAGAGCTTTCCTGACACGGAATTTATCAGGGCGCAGGCGGATACAGACGGCATGAGGTATTTATAAAGGGAGGCAGCTATGGCACTTGATGGAGCCTTTTTGAGACATATAAAAATAGAATTGGAAAAAAAACTGATTAACAGCAAGGCGGACAAGATATATCAGCCCTCGAGGGACGAGCTTGTCATCTCGATGCGCTCAAGAGAGGGAGCAGGAAAGCTTTTTATCTCTGCAAGAGCAGGCAGCGCAAGAATAGGCCTCACCGCAGGCGCGCCGGAAAATCCCAGAACGCCGCCGATGCTCTGCATGCTGCTGAGGAAGAAGCTCTCTGGAGCAAGGCTCAGGAGTATCAGACAGCCCCAGCTCGAAAGACTGCTGATGCTGGATTTTGAAGGAACAAACGAGCTTGGTGACCTGGTAATGATGACCCTTGCCGTTGAGATAATGGGACAGTACAGCAATATTGTCCTTCTTGACGGAGACGGCATTATCATAGATGCCTTCAGAAGGGTCGATGCTTCAATGTCGTCTCAGAGGCTTATTCTGCCGGGGCTGAAATACGAGCTTCCCCCTGCACAAAACAAGCTGTGCTTGCTTGAAGCCGATGCCGATGATATCATCAGCGCAGTTCAGGCCCTGCCGTCAGATATGCCTCTTTCAAAGGCATTGCTCTCTGTCATGCAGGGAATGTCCCCGATAATATGCCGTGAGCTTGAGCATCTTACAGGCAGGGGCAGGGATGTTTTTTCCAAGCAGCTTGACGAGGAACTTATCACAAGGCTGAGATTTTTCCTTAAACGGATCATCACCTTGGTGAGAGACTGCTCAGGTGAGCCGTATATCATAACCGATCTGACAGGAAAACCTGTTGATTTCACCTTTGAGGCAGTACAGCAATATGGCAGCGGAAGGTCAGAAAGAATCAGCGGCGGCTTTTCGGAGCTTCTTGACAGATACTATTCAAAAAAGGACGCCATTGAAACAATGCGGCGCAGAAGCGAGGATCTGAGCAGGCTTCTGAACAATACTGCCGCAAGGCTGATAAGAAAGATATATGCTCAGTCAGACGAACTGAAGGCGTGCGCCGACAGGGAGCATTTACGCATATGCGGAGATATAATCCAGGCCAATCTCTACCGCATAGAGAAGGGAGCCTCAGAGCTTGTGGCTGAGAATTTCTATGACGAAGACATGGCCGAAATAAGGATAAGTCTCGACCCGTCCCTTTCTGCGGCGGTAAATTCACAGAGGTACTACAA
>ONFW01000107.1 GCA_900317215.1 uncultured Eubacteriales bacterium
TATTAAATTACCGTCGCTGTCTGTCTTGGAAAGAGTGATATAGTCATTAATGCGGACGTTTACAACAAAGCCCGTGTTATTCTGAGTAGCCTTGTATGCAGGCGTCTCCCCTGCAGCCTCGTTTCCCTCCTCTATCGTTCCGGTGATCTTATTGAGGGGCTCATCGCCGGCATCAAGGAACTGATCCTCTGACATTGTACCGTCAGCATTCGCCTTATGGTATTCAGTTTCGTTTGCTACGTATTTTCTTTGAAGCTGATCCGATAGAGCGTCCTCAGTCACCTCAAAATTCGTGCCTATTGGGATACCGTTGATAACGGCGGTCTTTCCCGCCTTCATCGAGAATTTTCCCCCGGCGGTGAGCTTAGTCACTGTACCGTCGATCACTATGTCGATATCCGAGTAGTCCGATACGTTATTGCCGGCAACGCCGAAAACATCGGTCAGCCTGACCGTGAACGTAAACTCATCGTTCGGGTCGGCAGGGACATTATTCATGAGCGTCTTGGTTATGCTGAGAGCGCCGACTTTTGGAGTGTTGGTAAAGATCTCTGTCATGAACACTGCAAGAGAAGGATCGGAAATATCCTCACTGTGTGCAAAGTTGAACAGCGTTGTGAAATTCGTTCCTGCTGCCGGCGGAGTATCTGAGCTTCCGTTGAAGGCTGCATCATGGGATTCACGATCCTTTAAGGACACAGTGGAATTATAATATCCGCTGACAGTTCTTGCAGAGGCAGAATCAAGAGCAGCCACGGGAGCAGCCGATCTGTCAGGGGTCGTCAGTGCATCATACTGAATGACCTCCATAACTGACTGCGCCGCAGTCTCATGATTTTTGAACTGATGCTCAAACTCCGCCGAGGATTCTCTGCCCGCAGTGCCGTACATAAGACTAAAACGTCCTTCGCCGTCGGTCTTGTTTGTCATGCCGGCAATATCGTCATTATTACCTCCGGAAAGAGCCGCCTGCTCATCTTCCCACAGATAGTTGGTGTTTGATACTGCGTGTTTGACGTTAGCGTTTGTTCCCGGAGTAGAATTATTGTTCTCATAGTGTATCTGTATATATCGATACAGTCCGCTGACACTGCTGTCCATACCAAGTGAGCTCACAGAGGTGCTGCTGTCTCCCCAGTCGGTTATAAGAAAGAGCCTGCCTTTTCTCAGCGTAAATACAATACCGTCCTGCAATCGTCCGGAGGTACGGTTCCAGACATAATCCTCTGCTCCCGGGTAGGTCTGACCTACATAGTCCTCTCTGTCAAGAGGGAAGCCGGCATCGTTTGTTTCATAAGCGCCCGGTCTCATGCGAAGGAAGATGACGTTTGTCGCAGTGACAGGAAAACCGCTGAATTTGTATACATGACCCCTTTGGGGATCGTTGACCTTTTCTCCGATAAACAGGGTGCCTGTGAACCCGGGCGTCCATATCCATGCAGCAATAACTGCGTTGTTAGAGTCCCAGTCTGAGCTGCTGTTCGGTATATCGACATTCAGAAACAGAGCGTTGATGTCTCCCACATTATCATAGGTGTAATCTCTTCCGGTCAGCTTTGTGGAGCCGTTACCCAGATCGCTCCTGTTGTATGTATCGTATGTGGGGTATAGAATACCGCTGTCAGATACATAATCATTTGTCGTGCCTGTGTTTGATATTTTATATCTGAAGACATCATTATCGGCAGCCTTTTTTGTCTGACTCAGCAGACCGGTATTCACCGGTGTGAAATCGGTGACCTCCTGGACCTTCATCTTTGTAAAGTTTGCCTCGATCGCATAGTTGAAGCGGATAAGCAGGTTGGATTCATACATGCCTCGTTCCATATAGAATATGGTCATCTTATGAGTTATTGAAGGCACATAATTACCGTTGCTGTCAAAGCTTCCTGCCCTGAGCTTGCTTTTGAAGTCATTTCCCTCAACATCGAGATGAGTTATACCCGAAGGATTGAGATTGTCGCTTCCGCCCTGCCCGAATTCGATAGCACTGTTGACCGTTGCCTTTTTGTCGGCAAAGTCTATAAGCCCGGATGACTGACCGTGAGCGCCGCCCATGTCAAGAACGAGATTGCCGTCTATGAAGACCCAGAGATCATCGTCACCGGAAAACTCGAACATCGTGTGTATCCTGTCTGCGCCTGTTTCAAGCGCAGTGCCGTCAGCGTCGAGAGCATTGACACAGCCGTCGCTCTGTAGCTTGAATTCCATTTCAAATTTGGCTCCGAGACCGCAGTGGTTGTTTTCACCGTTTGAATTAAGCTCATCAAACGGGAAGAAGCCCGCATGACCTCCGCCGTTTATCTTGGAGGATTTTTCCTGGAAGTAATTTCCGTTCTTGTTGAAATAGAGGTTTACATCCTCAGAGTTGAACTGATAGAATCTTGCCTTCTGAGATGAGCTTGACGATGAGTTTCCCTTTACGTCCTTTGCGTCTGCAAGTATCTCATAGAACGGGAAAACGATATCCTTTCCGTCGGAATCCGTCTCATAGTATTTCATTACATCCCTGCCAAGATCCTTATGACTGTCGGCCCATGCGGAGCTGAAATACGGAAGCTCAATACCGTTCTGAGTAAGTGCGCCGCCTGCTCCGAGCTGATCGTCAACAAGATTTTGCACAGAGGCGTGAGTATCGTTTCTGAGAGCAAGATTAGCCTGCCAGAAGAAATTATTGTAATCAGGCTTATTGCCCGAGGTGTATTGATCGGCGTCATGCACAAAGAAGCCGAAATACAGCGGGGTCGTATATTCACAGCTCGTTATGCTGTCGGCTATTCCGTCAACAAAGCCTGTCCCGTAGGACTGAAGATCATTTGAATGGAAGCAATGGCATAATCCTTTTCGTATTTGAAATTCATCCTGCCAGCCCGAGGCTGAGTTGTGAACGTATTTTTCGGTACCGTCCGCAGCTATGACCCTGAAATTGATACGATAGATCTCATTATTGCTCAGACGTGCGGATATGTTGTTATATGTGTCGGTAAAGGTATACTGATATATCTTGCCCTCAAGCGAGGAATAGCTGAGCTCATAATTCATATTCAGATATCCTGAATAAATATTCCAGTCATTTGCTAAAAACTGTACCTGAGCCGAGCGTATAATCTGGTTCGTCCTGAACTGTATAGTAACATTATTGGCTACCGCCGAGATCAAGCCGCCGCCCTCTGATATCTGGGCATTGAGCTTTGTGAACGGGTCGGTAAAGCCGCCGGCAACGGAAGAATCCGGAACAGCACTGTTAAGTATAACCTCCGCATCGGAAAGATAATCATACATATCCACCTTTGAATTCTTGATCTTGCCTGTATATTTATAGCTGAAATCGGCATTATCTGTTTTGGTAACACCTGAGCCTGCGTGCTTTGTGCTGTACTCAGTATTGGTGTTGACAAGGGAACTTACCCTTGTGTTCAGTCTGACGTCCACGCCCCTGACAGTTATGTTGATATTTGCAAAGCTCTGCGACAGCACAAGAGCGAGCATAAGAAATGCCATAAAAACAGAGAGAGCTTTTATTCTCCTTGAATTCCGGCGTATATCAGTGCTTTTGTTCATTGTATATCTCTCCTAATCGTGTAATATGATATGATCCCTGCATAGGATCACGATATATTCTAAAACGGGGGGCCGCCTTCCTGAAATAACAAATACTCAGATAGAACAGCCTAAAATCAGACATTTATACATATATTATAGTATCATTTTTTACCCATATAGTCAATAATTTTTTGTTATTTTTACCATAAAGAGCTTATTTTTTACATTTCACTCAAGAGCAATGAGAAGATATCACACAAGACATAAATGCCTGTTTTAAAGGCGCAAACAACACTTCTCCTCACTATGCTGTTTTGCACCTCATATCATTTTCACAACAGAGCGGTCATGCTCTGTGAATTTCAGAAACACCGCACTGCACTAAGGCTCCTGACCGTTGCATTCTCCATGAAAAATCAAAAACATATATTGCATCAAATGATGACCGATCTGTTATGGACCGGAACTATTTTTTGAAAAAAATAGAGATTTCTCTATTGTAAACCACTCATAAAAACTGTATAATAAACGGGTAATAGAAATTAAGGATGTCATGCACATGAAGATCAAACGTATAACTGCAGCGGTGCTGCTTTCCGCTCTGGTCATTTTTTCATTTGCCGCAGGAGGCTGTTCATCGAAAAAAACCGAGGCAAGCATTAGTGGATCCGGTCAGACAGAAACCGACCCGTCCCTCTTCGGCACATGGATCAACGATGATGTGACCGAGCGCTTGTTTTTAACATACACTTTCAACAGCGATAACACCGGAATCCGAGCTGCGAAAGTCAATCCGGACTATGCAGACCATTTTATAAACATTCGGGAAGTTGAAGAAGAATCGGATTTTACTTATGAGTTCGTCAAAGGTGGTATTAATCTGAGGTTTCCGGGCGGCGGCTATCTTAATTTTGATTACATCGTCTCAGGTGATACTCTGAAGCTTAGCGAACGCTACAAGAATGAATACAAAACCTACAGAAGAGCCGCCTCAGACTGAAGCATAACAGGCTTATCGCAGCCTGAGGGAGCTGTAAACGGCTTTTGCACTACAGTACAGAAAAGGAGTGGTACATATCAAACGCAGAATAGTCATTTCTTTTTTTATCCTTTGTCTTTTTTGCATATTCAGCATAACGGCTTATGCTGCAGACCCCGTTATCCCGAGGACCTCATTTGATTACAAGGGAACAGACGTCGTTGCATCGGCAAGCACCCCATATAGATCAGAGAAAGCATATTTCAAGGACGAGGCCGAGGTGCTTACAAAAGCTCAGGAGAAGAGCATCTGGGAGAGGATACAGGCAGCCGCAGATACCATGGATATCAAGATCGCCTTTTTTATCGGCGGCAACTACAGGACCGATCCTGAGACCGAGGCATTCACATACAACTGTGCCTCCGCTGTATTCGGAGTGAACTCTGACTCTTTGTTCATTTATATAGACTTTGAGGGCTATTCTCCCGCTTATGATTATGTCAGGGCGCTGAATAAGGCTCAGAATGTCTTTACCGAAACAGCAAGAAACAAGATCCTGCAGGCAATGTACCAGTCTCTTCCCCAAAGCAGCGAGCCTGTATATTCCGATAATGTGAACAGGGCGCTTCTGCAGGGTATTGACGAGGTCAGTATTCAGTACAGGAGCGGAAATGCTCCTGCGCCTTCAACGGTAAGCAATATGGCAAGACAGCAGCAGCCTCCGCCGCAAGCCTCTGAGGAGCAGGGCTTTCTCGGAATATCCACAACAATGTGGATAGGAATAGGCATTTTTATCGCAGTTGTTGTAGTCATTTCCTTCATTTCCCGTCTTTTCAGAAGGATAGTGCCTCGTCGGTCATCAGGCTCATATTACAACGGCGGCAGCAGCTACTATGGCGACAACAATTATTACAGGCGCAGCGGGACCTACTACGGCAGTTATCACCACAGCAGACCTCCCCGCAGACCCCCGCCGCCTCCGCATCACAGCTCACCTCCCCGCAGCTCACCTCCACGTAGTTCACCTCCCTCCTCACGCCCCTCCGGACCGAGCAGCTCGGGCAGCGGACATCACAGATAAAACAAGACCGCCGGTCACAGCGACCGACGGCCTTTTTTTGCAGAGACTCCGGGCATCAAAGCCGGCTCATAATTTGTAAATCAGAGAACACCTCTGCAGGAGCGTTATTTCAGCGGGAAAGCGCCTTTATGAGCTTTAGGGCAACTAAAAATTTATCAAGTGAATGATTTGCCTTATCAAGTCCTTCCATAGTATACTCATCTGCGTCAAGAACGTCTCCGGTGACGAGAAAATCGTAAAGCTCTATCCCGTAATGATCGCAGACAGCCTGAGCTCCGGCAAGCTCCATTTCAACGGCGATACAGCCCTCGCCTTTTCTTTTTTCAACGGCGGAAGGTGTTTCCCTGTATATCCCGTCAGTCGTCCATACTCTGCCGCACACGTATGGCAGCCCAAGCTCTGCGAACATTTCAGCCATTCTGCCGCTGTTGCTTATTTCAATATAGTCAGAGGGCGGCGCATAATGGTAGGAAAGCCCCTCGTCACGATATGCATGAGTAGGAACGACATATTTTCCGTCAGTGGCGCTGTGGTCAAGGGCGCCTGCAGAGCCGAACATTATCAGCCTGCTGAAGCCTGTCTGCCATTGCAGCTCTATTATATTTGCTCCCGCAAGGCACGAGCCCATAAGAGACATATACAATAATACCTTCACTCCATTGATATCAAGCAGGTAAGCAGGTCTGAACCCGTTTGCAGAGCTTATTCCTGCCACCTCCTCATGAGGGTACTTTTCGAGAACTGCGGATAATATCTCATGTGAAAAGGTAGCTATCGCAAAATCGCAGATATGCTTTCTTTCACCGAAAAAAGCTCCCGGGGTGAAAAGAGCTTCCTCCTTGCTGAACGCATCGGTTATCATCGGTTATCAACACTCCTTCGTTTTTTTGCGGCGCCTCTGTCAGTGAGGATAAAGCTTCTCTCAACAAGTGTCATCAGCTCATCATCTGTCAGGCTCCCGTCAAGAAGCGCCGATATCCACTGCTTATGATTCATGTGATATGCAGGATAAATCCCTTCACTTACCGAAGCGGCCTCCCTGTCTGCAGGGTCTGCCTTAAGATTGATTATATCCACTGTATCGCTGCCGCCGTTTTTTATCAGAACGCTGCGCCTGACGTTCATTATCAGCGCAAACCATTTTCCCGAGTCCTTATGCCTGAACACCGCTCCGCTTTTATAAGCTCCTCCGTCCCATGGAAAATCCGGACAGACAGCGTATTTTTCAAATATAAGCCCTGCTATCCTCTCGGACTGACTGCAGGCAAATGGAACGTCCCTGCAGCAGCTATCCGCAATTTTGCAGAGCAGCTCCTCGTATGCCGCTCTCACAGAGCTTACATAGGCTCCGCAGAAGTCCTCCATGCGAAGCGCAGCGTATTCCTCGCCGTTCATCATATCCTCCACGCCGGCCGTGAGCCTGCCGTCATGAGAGACTGTGAGCAGAACATGAAAGTCTCCGTTCATTATGTCGGCAGAGTATTCATAGCCCTTATCGGTGACCGCAAAGCCATATTCCAGCATAGCCCCGGCATCAAAACGCTTGTATCCGAATATCTTTTCCTCAATAGTCATAGCCTTCCACCAAAGCACTTATACAGCCAAGCTTAAAGACTGCCGTTGATGAACGGATCATTTCTGAATGCATGGGGCGCATAAAGATGCATCTCTCTTGCGCCGGGCTCATACTGCTTTAACAGGCTGCTGAATGCAAGATAATATGCACACTGCTGCGGACGGTATATGTCAAGCATGGTCTTTTCAAGATATCCCGCCTCGTCTGATTTATAGTCGATGATAGTGAACCTTCCCTTAGCGTCTATGCAGATCAGGTCTGAGAAACCGCGAAGGATGATCCTTTCCGCAGGGGTATCCTTTGGTGCGGCAGTCATTTTTTCTTTCCTGTTCTGCTCGATCAGGCTGCGTATCCCGTCGTTATTATGCATGCTGTCAATGACCATGAAGAAGGGCGTCTCAACAGCAAACTCACAGTCCGCATAGGGCGACTCTTCAAGCTTCTCCCTGAAATACCTTAAATCGGAGAGTATGCTCTCATAATACGCCTGTGCCTCCTTCTGACCCTCGTCTGCATCGGAGAGCTTGTCCATGCTTTCAATGACCGCCTGCCTTGCAAAAAACTCAAGCTGCTTGTCGGTGATATCTCTGCTGAGCCTTCTGTTCAGCAGGTAAAGCTCAAAGGCTCTGTGCATTATCGTTCCTCTTACAGCACCTCTGAGTTCTTCCTTATCCGTTTCCCCTGCCGCATCCGGGTCATCACGTTCTCTCCCTATTTCAAGAGCGCTCGGGCTTGCCGAAAGATAGCAGCGGTCAAAGCTACTCAGGGCTTTGTCACAGGGAGCAGCAGTATATACCGCTGCAGGGATACGGGATACGGCTGCTTTTTCGGCTTCGTCAGTTTCGGTGACAGCTCTCTCCGCATCGGGAGCATCAGTCTCCTGAGAATCTGTTTTATTCATGAACAGCATGATATACTCGGCTCTTGTATCGCGGACATATTCCTTTCTGAGCTGTTCTTCTTCCCTCAGCCTCTTTTTTTCCTTCTGCTTCTGTTCTGACAGGAGCATATAACACTTCGGAACATCATAGACCTCAAGCTTATCGGAGTCCTCTTTTTTACGACAATACTCAAAATAAGTGCTTTCTCCGCGTTCGCCCGGGTCATGCATCGCATTGATAACGATTTTAGACTCAAGTCCCTTTGTCTGATGAAGATTCATAACACGGACGCATCTTTTCGTTTTCGACTGGCTGAGGACATTTTTGAGCTCCTTCTCCATGAAATCCGCAATGTACTCGTTTATTGCTCCTATGTTGTCACAGCATTGCACTGACATCGTTTCTATGAACTGATAGAGCAGAGGGAGCTCATCGTTGAGAGTGATATCATTCAGACAGCCGTCAAGAAAATAGCCTTTATTCAGAGCATTATAAATAACTGCCATTGCGCCGCCCGAATAATATAGCTTCTCCGATGAGCTGAGGATATCGAAAAGCCTTTGCGCCTGTTCTGCAGTATAGCTGTCTGTAACAACTCCTCTGTGAACAGTGTTATCCGAGGGAAAAAGACCCGACAAGGGAGAAAAGGCTGCAACGACCTCGGCGGTGCGGAGTCTTGTTCCGCTTTCGATATATCTCATAAGAGCCTGCAGTCTGCACATGGCTCTTTTTTCGGCGGGAGATATCTTTCCCGAAACTGTAACGGGAATATTCCTCAGCTTCAGAGCGTTGTAAATATCTGTAGCATCATTCTTGCGTTTGGTGATGATCATTATGTCCTCGGGTCTGACGATATGTTCAACATTCTCTCCCTTCTTCTTGTCGTATACAATCATACTCTTGCCGAGGAGTGATTCCGCGCGATCGGCAACGACATCGGCGGTAACAAGGGGATAGGTCTCCTCAAATACTCCGAGAGGGAGCCTTCCGTTATCGTCCGCAAGAGGCAGAAGCTTTGGCTGTTCGCTGTCGTTTACAGACTTATCATCAGGATCAGCCGTTTTCCCCGAGCAGTTCTTGAAGGGGATCATGTCGGAGTAGCTGATACTTCCGTTCTCAAATTTCTTGCGGTATGTTCTGTTCACCCAATCCACAACGCTGCTGTCCGAACGGTAGTTGATCCTGAGATCGTGAAAATCGTCCTTTTTGAAACATTCGTCCTTCATGTAATTATAGAAGGCTACCTCCGCTCCTCTGAAGCGGTATATCGACTGCTTCGGATCGCCGACAAGAAACAGTCTGCCCTCTGAGAGTCCGCCGTTCTCATCGTCACCTGTAAGAGCAAGTATCATTTTGAGCTGGAGATAGTCGGTATCCTGAAATTCATCAACATAAAAGACCTTATATTTGCTCCTGAAATAAGCCCTTACCGCCTTTTCTCTTTTTCCGTAAAGCAGTTTTTTGGATAACACCAGCAGATCGTTGCTGTTTATTGCTGTACGCTCGAGCTTTACATATTCCTCATACATACCCTTGACATATTCAGCCTTGAGCCTGCTGTAATACTCTTCCGATTCCTTTTTGTACGCATTTATATCCTTGTATGAAAGCTTGTCAAATATGTCTGAAAGCCGGACAAAGAAATCCTCATCGTCCTCGGTCGGCTCATAGCTACGGTCAATAGCTCTCGTGTTTGTATAGACGCAGCTCCCGTCATCATCGTTCTGAGCGTTATCTTCACAGGTTTTTATAATGTTGGTATTGATAAGGGTCTTCAGCTTGGTAAGCCGTCCCTTTTTCTCGTTCATTACCTCACTCAGTTTCTCAGCGGCAGTCAGAAGCTTTTCATAGTCCTTTTTAATAAATTCCTCAAGCCTGGGGTTTATGCTTTCCCGGGAGAGCTTCAGAAGCTTCTCGACCGTGGGCTCTATAAGGTCAACGCACTCCTCTTCTCTCTCTTTTATGCTATCCTTATCTATACCATTTTGCTTGAGCAGGCAGTACGCCTCATGAACTATCTTATATATACGGCTGCTCAGCTCCTTTGCCCTTGGAGTATAGTATTTCCTTGTAAGCTCATATACCACTGATATGGTGTTCTTTGTGTCGTTCCCCTCGGCAACAGCCTCACTGAGCTTCTGAGCAAGCTCACTGCCTGAGACAACGCTCTCTATCAGACCGAGATTGCTCCTTATCGGGTCGAGACATTTTTTTATCTCGCTGTCCGGCTCTGCGGCGTCGCTCTCTATGATGATGTCAAGCTCGGGATTCTCGGCAATATCAAGAAAGGAATTTTTTATACCCGTATATGCAGAATAGGTAAAATACTTTTTCAGGATATCATATTCCCTGTGCTCCCTGATATAGTTCCTTATAAACACCTCCACCTCTCTGCTGTCGCTGAGGTCGGTGCTCTCTTCAAACTCTGGAGAAATGCCAAGCTCACATTCAAATGCCATTTGCGTGACAAGGCTGCTGCAGAAGCTGTGTATTGTGGAAACAAAGATATCATCTATATTGATCCTTCTGACGGTAGTATTATTCTTTTTTGCCTCTGCGGAAAAGCTTGCATACACCTTGTAAAGTCTGCTTTTCAGCTCCTCGGTTGCGGCGTTTGTAAAGGTGATGACTACTATCTCGGAGGGCTGCAGAGAAGGATCGTTAAAAAGCCTTGTGAGAATGCTTCTCGACAGCATTTCGGTCTTTCCTGCGCCCGCACCTGCCGAGATTATGATATTCCTTTTTTCCCTGTTTGATATTATGCCTTCTCTTTCGGCAGTTTCATTTTTTAGCATTTCATTATCAGTCAGACCGTTATTCATCCTTGTCGTCCTCCTTCATTGCCGCCGTATTTACACCGCAGATATTTCCAAAGGAGCAGAATCTGCATTTATTCTTAACGGCGCTTTTTAACTCTGCATCGGATAATCCGACATGAGCGTCATCCGTTTCACCTTCAGAGGTTTTTTCATGCTCATCATTAGCAGCGCTGTGCATGATATCATATTTGAACTCATTTTTTATCACCCGAATGCCGTTGCTGTAAGCCCTTTTGTCAGATGCGACAAAGTCCGCAAGAAGATACTTTATCTTATCGGCAAGCTCGAAAGCATCGCTTCTGTCTATAACAACAGTGGTCACCTCACTGCTGCCGGAGAGGATGAACTGTCCCTTTCTGTAGTGATAGAGCAGTTTTGAATCGTCAAAGGGAAAATGGAATTCAAATCTGTCAACTATGCACTTCTTTTCCTCGGTCATGCTGTTTTCAAGAGAGAACTTATAGATATAATGCTGAACGAGCTTTTCGGTGTGGTCTCTGATAAAGGTCTCGATCCTGCCGGTCTTGTAATCCGATATTACAAAATGCGCCGAACCGTCGCTTTCCCTTTTCATGTCAAGCCTGTCAATGGAGCCTTCCTTATAGTTCAGAGCAAGCGTTTTTTTACTGCCGTCAGATGTAAAGTCTTTCAGATCAATGATATCGTCCTTCTCCTGCTGCTTCCACCTGTACTCAACTGCACCGGGAAGATAACCGTATTCTTTATCGGAGTATCTTGCGGTCATCAGCCTTATATAGTTTTCTGCTGCATTCCGCATCTCAGTCAGCTCTTCACGCTTTATTCTGTCAACAGCAACCGGCAGAAGAGAAAACTCGTCCTCGGTGACTTTCATTGCGTTGTCAAAGCTGTCCGCATCGAACTTATCCGCACCCTCTGCCGTACCGAGTTGAGAGGCTTCGTTTCTGCCAACGAGCTTTGACCCGAAATAAAGCTCCATTACTCTATGGAAGAACAGACCTTTTTCTCTGCTGTCGAGCCATGAAAGCTTATCAGCAGGATACTCCGGCTCCTCCTTAAGCTTGTATACATATCTGCAGGCGTATTTCATCGGACAGGAGAGCAGAGCTTCAAGTCCTGTTGTGCTCAGCTCAAGCCTTTCCTTTGAGGGGAGAGAACACTCGCTTATCAGAGCGTCAAGCTCCTCAACGCTCAATTCCGTTTTCTTTTCTTCTCCTCCGCTTTCGTTCATTTCCATTAGCCTATGCCTTTTGCCGAAAATGAAATCGACCATGTTTTCCACTGCTCCATTGGCATCAGCGCCGGCAGAAGAAAAAGGCTTTTTTTCGTAAAGGAAGTCCGGATTTTCGACCGGGTCAAGGCTGTTGAACGAAGTCTCAACGGCTCCGCTCTCTCTGAGCTTTCTGCTGTAAAAATCTGTTTCAGACCTTTCGCACAGCCTTACGGGATCATAGTCCGGGTAGCTGTAAAAGACCTCACTGCCCTGAGGGAGCGTGCTTATGAGATATTCGAGGGAAAGGTTTATGAGCTCATTCCTTGTCTTTCCCGTATAGGACGCGATCAGTCTCTCGTCCTCGTCTTTATCAAAGCACTGCTTTATTTCGGCATCATACATAACGGGAGATTCGTCGGTCTTTCTGAGCATGAGGTCGGAGGACATTCCGACTATGAAATTATACTTTCTTTGAGATATAATTCTTCCCGAGCCGATCATCTGAGCCGATACCGTCTCACAGCTCTGTGCTGCATCTGTATTCTCACCGTTGATAATATCTCTTATCATCTTGTCTGTCTCTATAAGTGTGAATACAGCCTTGCCGTCCGTTTTCAGGGATCTCTTTATTTTTCTGATAAGCTCACGCACTGCGGGAAACTGCCTGCGTATCTCGCCCTTACGCACACAATAGCACTCAAAGAATTTTCCCATTCTTTCAAACAGTTTTTCAGGATCGTAGGTGCCTTTCTCCTTATCATCGGGAGAAACCGTATACACAAGATCGGCTGTAAATTTTTTTGCTGTTATCTCCGCCAGCTTCTTCATGCGGATATCATTATATTCGGGCTGCTCTTCATCATCATTTTTGAGAAAGCTTATATCGGGCTTTTCGTCCTCAGCTCCCCTTGCTATTCTTTCATATGAACTCAGCTCATAGAGATAGCCGATATCGGAAAAGTATCTTATCACAGCCCTCTTGGACAACGGAGCGATGTCCTTATCCTCTGATACACGAAATTCGATAGCTCTGTTCAGTATCAGCTTGGTGAGAAGCTCATAGCGGCAATCGTTCTTCAGCCATTCAAGTATATCAATAAACAGCATGAAGGCGTCCTTTTCGGCAGCCGGAAGACCGGACACAAAGCTTACTCCGATATTCTGAGAGGCAAAAACACTTCTTATAATATTTATATATGAGGAGTTGGTATACCAAAGAGCCACATCTCCGGGATACAGCCTGTTGTCTCCGCCGTTATCCCCCTTACAGCTCATACCTGCGATCCTGTTTGCCGCGTATCTTATCTCGTCCGCCATACCGTAAGCCTTTACAAAGCTGCCGGACACCGCCCCGCTGCGTGGAGCCTCGATATGTATCTTGTCCGCACCGAGAAGACCAAGAAATTCCTTTTCAAGCTTTGTCGGAACAAGATCATCTAACACCGCATATACGGGAAGCTGAACTACGCTTTTTCTGCCCTGTGAGGCGAGCTCCCTGAGATATGCAACAGCCTCCTCGAGAATACGCACCTTATCATAAACATCGCTGTCCTTCAGATAGTCGGTATAGAACCCAAGACATTGATACAATCTTTTAAAACGGTAAATGCTGTCATCGCTAAAGCTTGTCTTTTTGTCGTATTCGCCCTGTGACATTCTGAAAAGCTTATCCTGAGCCTTGTTCATGCGTATCATATTGATGATCCTCATAAGCTCTCCGGCAGTATTACCTGTAAGTATCCTGTGGATATGCTTTTGGAAAGCCTCTTCGCTTTCCCATTGTGTCCTGTCATATTCAAGCTCAGAGATGCGGCTGTTTATCAGGGTCATAAGAGTAAGAGAGGCCGATGCGCTCGTTTCGGTGCTTACAAACGATTTTCCCGCCCTCTGAGAAAGGCTCTCTGCTGCTATTTTGGCAGCAATATCGTCAATAGTCACACATTCAACGCCTGCAACACCTCCGAGCCTTTCCGCTTCACGCTGCAAAAGTGCATTTCCGTTTGCTGCGCTTCGGCAGATAAGCTTTTTCCCGTTGATTATTTCCGGAGCCTGACTGTCATACCATGTGGAAATATCCAATTTTGTCAGTCCTTTCCTTGAGTGATATTGTATAAACTATTATAATTCATTGCTTCTTTTATTTCAACACCAATGTTCTTATTGAGGCAAAATGTGGTCTATCAGAAAAAAAGGACCGCCGTTTTGCGGCGATCCTGAGATGCTTTTGCAATATCATCAGCTAAGCTGAGCCTTGATAGCTGCAAGAAGCTCATCGTATGTTTCAAATGCGGGAAGCTCGGGGTTATCCTGCTTGATCTTGTCCGTACTCTTAAAAAGGAAGCCCGCCTTGCTTGCCTTTATCATAGCAAGGTCGTTATAGCTGTCTCCGCTCGCTATTGTGCTGTAACCTATGGACTGCAGTGCCCTGACGGTCGTCAGTTTGGAATTCTCAATACGCATTCTGAAGCCTGTGATCTCACCGTCAGCTGCAACCTCAAGGGAATTGCAGAAGATAGTGGGCCAGCCGAGCTTTTTCATCAGAGGTGAAGCAAACTGTGTGAAGGTATCGCTGATGATAATGACCTGAGTAAGTGAACGAAGCTCATCAAGAAACTCCTTAGCTCCGGGAATAGGCTCGATCTTTTCTATCGTAGCCTGAATTTCATTAAGACCGAGGCCGTGCTCCTTAAGAATACCGAGTCTCCACCTCATAAGCTTGTCATAATCAGGCTCGTCACGGGTCGTTCTTTTGAGCTCTGGAATACCGCTTGCCTGTGAAAAGGCTATCCATATTTCAGGAACCAATACTCCTTCAAGATCCAAGCATACTATATCCATTATTATTTCTCCTTTGTTTTTCTATTCGTCTTGACTGACTCTCATATTATATCATACTTTTTCATATAAGAAAAGAAAAATTTTCGCTTGTGCCGGCACAGTCATGCACTAAGAAAAATGATGAAGGGAGGAGGATAAAAGCTGCAGAATAAAATGCTGAAAAATAGTGCCGCAAAGGAGATCATAAGCGGTACAAAAAACAGCTCTGTCCTCACCCTGCTCCGGTACAAAAACGCCTGCAGCGTCTCTGCAGCAAGTATGCATAGAAAAATCTCAATAAGCATCCCTGGCTCCGCAGCACAAAGCCTTTCGGACAACAGCATTGCAGAACAGCTCAGGCATAAGAAAAAATGCATGGAGATAATACGTGAGCTAAGGTAATGCAGCAGATGCGGCCGCAGACAGGACAGCTCTATGAAGCTCCACATAATAAAAACCAGCAGATACGGCTTTGTCAGCTCCCAAGCACTTGAGCCAACACTTGAAACAAGCATGCTCCACGGGGCATGACCCGAAATCTCGTATGATGACTGCAAAACCAAGCCGCTTAGAAATATCCCGGCGCAGCTTATCAGAACGAACAGTTTTTTCAAGGGATCAGCTCCCGGTCAAAGAATCTTTCAAGCCTAACAATTTCTATGCCGTTGGCTCCCCTTATATTCACAAACTAAAACAGAAACGGAAGTATTCCCGCAAGCACTCCCCCTATAAACACTGCAGCACCTGCCATAAGCTTTTTCCTCAGCCCTCTCCTGCTCCTTATTGCCGAGGGCGCATCAAGCCGCTTCAGCATTTTTCTTGCCTCGTCCTCAAGAACAGCCCTCTGCGCAGATGCATATTCGGGTCTTACAAAAAGTATCGCCCTTTCATAATACTCATTTCCCGTTTCGTTTACCTCTATCACCGTATGATTGATCCCTCTGAGCATTCCGCCCCTCCTTTCAGATCATAGCCTGATAACCATATTATACCCTGTGAAGAACAGCTTAGACCGCTTCTATATGTTTTTTCCCGTAAGGTATTATTTTATTAAATTATACAGTTTGTAAATGTTGAAAACTCGGTTTAAAAAGTGGAAATCTGCGTTTAAAATAGTTGAAAACTCGGTTGAAACAGTTAATAAATCCATATTTTTATCTTGTGGAAAGATTTAAGGGTTTTCAACATTGAAATATTTGTAAACATTTGTAATCTTTCTGCCATAAAAAATAACAATTTGTATTTTTAACGTGTCAATGTTTTTTTGACAATTTTTTTATTTTTTTATGTATCTAAATCCCAAAAGCTTTCAACATATCCCGAAACGCGGTTTCTTTTTTTCTCTATACTCAGCAGCCGACATATAAAGACTTGGAATTTTCACATAAAAATTTGAAACTTTTCTTATCATTTATTGACATTTCTCCCGAATTATTGTAAGATAATAACTGCGCAATAAATAGACAGAACGGGCCTTTCTGTTATTTGCCGCAAATAATACCGCAGCCTTCTGCTGAGGATCTTGAAGGGAGATCTCTTTTGCTGAGCTGCGGTATTATTTTTCTTTTCAGCACAATAAGCAATTATTAATAATTAATTGTAGAAATTTATCATTTTTTATGCTATAATAACAAAAAGTTGTTTGATGAGAGGAGCATGACCATGGTCAAAAAATATGTTTTTGGAGATCCGATAGACACAGGTGCAGTGATCGGCGATATTTCCCCCTGCACCGAGGAGCTTTGCCTGCTGACACAGGAGAAGGACGAGGAGGGCAGACTGCGCTTTTTGCTCAGTCTTGATGACAGCGATATAGTATACGGTCTCGGAGAAGCTCCCAGAGGCATTAACAAAAGAGGACATATCTATGAGAGCTTCAACAGTGACGACCCCTATCACACCGAGGAAAAGCGCTCGCTTTACGGCTCACATAATTTCCTCATTATCAGCGGCAAAAGCTGTTTCGGTCTGTTTGTCGACACAGGCGCCTCCGTCACCTTTGATATAGGCTATACAGATTATGACAGGCTCGTCATTTGCCCGTCCGAAAACGACCTCGTCATATATACCATAGAGGGTGAAAGTCCGCTTGATATCGTAAAGCAGCTCAGAAAAATCACAGGAAGCAGCTATATCGCTCCGAGGTGGGCATTCGGATTTCAGCAGAGCCGCTGGAGCTATTTTACCGCTGACGACGTTCGCAGGGTCGCAGAGGGCTACAGAAAAAACGACATTCCGCTCGACGCAGTATATCTCGATATCGACTATATGGAGGGCTATAAGGACTTTACCGTGAGCGAGGAGCGTTTTCCCGAATTCAAAAGCTTCGTCAGTGAAATGCGGGATATGGGCATCAGGCTGGTCCCGATCATCGATGCAGGCGTAAAGATAGAGGACGGCTACGATATCTATGAGGAGGGTAAGGAAAAGGGCTTTTTCTGCAGAAGAAAGGACGGCAGCTTTTTTGCGGCCGGAGTATGGCCGGGCAGAACTCATTTTCCCGATTTTCTTGATCCCGAGGCAAGAGAATGGTTTGGCAGCAAGTACAAGGTACTTCTTGATGCCGGTATCGAGGGCTTCTGGAACGACATGAACGAGCCTGCAATGTTCTATACAGACGAGGGCATCAGCGAGGCTGCCGAATACCTTAAAAGCTTCGACTTCTCCTGCAATGACCCGAACAAATTCTTTGAGCTGAGCGGTACCGCAGGCGGGCTGAACAACCGCCGCAAGGACTACGCTGCAATTTACCACAACATCAAAGGAAGGTCCGTTTGTCACAGCAGGGTGCACAACCTTTACGGCTTCAACATGACAAGGGCAGCCTCAGAAGCCTTTGAAAAGCTGTCTCCCGACAGGAGAGTGCTTATCTTCTCCCGCTCCTCATACATAGGAATGCATCGCTTTGGCGGCATCTGGACAGGCGATAATCAGTCGTGGTGGTCGCATATTCTTCTGAATATAAAAATGATGCCGTCGCTGAATATGTGCGGCTTCCTCTACAGCGGAGCCGATATCGGAGGCTTCGGAACTAACTGCACAAGAGATCTTCTTCTTCGCTGGCTCGCTTTCGGTATCTTCACACCTCTGATGAGGGATCACAGCGCCTTCGGGACAAGAGCTCAGGAATGTTACAGCTTTGGAGATACCGCTGCCTTCAAGGGACTGATATCCCTGCGCTACAGGCTGATACCCTATCTCTACAGCGAATACATGAAGGCCTGTCTGCATGACGACATGATGATAAAGCCGCTCGGCTTTGAATTTTCCGACGACGAAATGGCAAGAAGGACAGAGGATCAGCTACTCATCGGAGAGAGCATTATGGTCGCGCCCATTTACGAGCAGAACGCCGCAGGAAGGTACGTTTATCTTCCTGAGGATATGCGTCTCATTATCTTTAAAAACGCCTCTGTCGAGCGCTCAGAGCTATTGTCGAAGGGTATTCATTATTTACACGCAGCTCTTGACGAGGTTCCCGTTTTCATCAGAAAGGGAAAGCTCCTCCCGCTGTTCAGGGCAGTACAGTGTACGGACGAGCTTGACACCTCTGAGCCTGAGCTTCTCAGCTATAACAGCGAACCCTGCTCCTATCTTCTCTATGAGGACGACGGTATATCAAAAGCCGCCGATCTTCCCGAAAACTACAGAACACTCAGCATATGATCCTTACACTCTTTTAAAAAAGCACAGGCACGGCATCCAAAACGGCTGCCGCGCCTTTTTATATCAGATCTTGTATTTCTTTTCCTTGCGAATTTTATATTTTCGTCCGGGCTGTACGATCTTGTAAGGGACCTCAGGGATATCGTCTACTGCAACATATTCGTCCGAGATTATGTAACGGTAGATATCCTTGTTTGTGTCAAGGTTATACTTCATTTTTCTGAAATCAAAATTCAGAACATGCTGTCGTATAATGGAATATATGTTGATAGCATGAGCCCTCTTTGCCATTTTGAGAATAGACAGCTTGTATCTGTCGTACTCGCCTATATTCTGAAAAAAGTTTCTCTCCGAAAGAATAGATCTCCAGTAGTCGCTTATCTTTTCTGCGTTCATTGTGCCTACTATGCTGCCGAAGCGCTTCTCGTAAAAATACAGATGTTTTGACGTGATAGCAAGCTTGTTTGATCTATATAAAAGCCTGGCAGTTGTTGCGATATCCTCAAAATACATATACGGATATCTGATATTGTTATCCATAAAAAGGCTCGTTCTGTAAAGCTTGTTCCATGCATAGCTCTGGAACATCGTGTCCCTTATCAGATTGTTGAGAGCATCGTCCCTGTCCATAACGCCCGTTTTTGCCTTTGAGGGTCTGGGAAGCTTTATGCCTGTATTGAAGTATGAATACATATACTTGCAATATGACATATCCGCCCCCTGCTTAATACAGGCCTCATACATCTCCTTGAGAAAATCCTTATGAACATGATCGTCGCTGTCTATAAAGGAAATAAACTCTCCCCTTGCCCTTTCTATGCCGTAGTTCCTTGCATCGGAAAGTCCTCCGTTCTCCTTGTGGAATACTGCGAATCTGTCGTCTGTCTTGCAGAACTCCTCGGCTATCTCAGGGCTTCTGTCGGGTGAGCCGTCATTTATGATAAGCACCTCAAAGTCGGTAAAGGTCTGTTCCTGAATAGATCTGAGACACCTTTTCAGGAATTTCTCCACTTTATATATTGGCACTATTACTGATATCTTAGGAGTGGTATTCAAGCTATCACCTCATCGTCATTCTACAACGGGCTTTTCAAGGTCAAGCCCTTTAAGTCTTTCATAAGGAAGCCTCAGGCTCAGTCTTATCTTAGCCCTCGCCCTGTTTATATTCTCCCTTACAGACCTTTTGTTTTCCGGCGCACTCTGCTTTACCATAGACGGCACGGCAAAATAAACATGGAAAACATGACCCTTCATTTTTCCCTTAAATCTTTTATATACACCCTGCTCCTCAAGGAACAGTCTTATCATCGGAACGGTATTGATATAGTCGTTCACTCTGCCCGCAGTCATCCTCACCTCGGTATACTTTGAAAAAGCCCTGGTGTAATGATAACCGCAGTAATTTACAGACGCCACCTTGTCAGCAAAGCAGAAAAGCTTTGGAACAGCAACGGCATCCTCATAGTACATATCCGGTATGCTGATATTGTGAGCTTCAAATAGTCTGCGTCTGAACAGCTTTCCCCACAGATAGAACTTTATCCTCGTATCCTGGAGCAAAAGCCCCAGTGCTTCATCTCTTGTATACAGTCTGTCTGCTGCGGAAAGACCCTTTTTAACTGTCTCTGTGTTAAGAAAATAATAATCATAGCCGCACACAGCGATATCGGCGTCGTTCCGGCGGGCCGCCTCATACAGCTTTTCAAGATACTGCGGCGCTATGCAGTCATCACCGTCAACAAAGGCGATATACTCGCCCCTTGCCTCTCTGATGCCGAGATTTCTTGCAGAGCCTGCCATGCCGTGAGGCATGTCCTTCACTCTGAATCTTTCATCTCTGCGCTCCGCCTCTCTTGCCTTCACGTCAGTACCGTCCGTGGAGCCGTTATTGATTATTATCACCTCAAAGCTGTCGAAGCTCTGATCCTCAATAGAGGCAAGACATTTTTCAAACATCCCGCCGCAGTTATAGGCAGGTATTATTATACTTATGCGAGGCTCTGCTCCTTTCATCGTGACACCTCCGAGGGAAAGCTTATTATCCGGCGGCAGATCCCGAAAGCTCCTTTTCGGAGCCGTCCCTGCCTGCCTTTTTCTTTCTGACAGCGGCAAAGGGCAGAGATATCAATATCGTCAGATAGTAGGTGATCGTCCTCCATATCAGAATGGCGGACTTTATCGTGATCTCATCAAACGTATTGCCGAAGAATGCACTGAAGCAGTATTCGGCTGCGCCCGAGCCTCCGGGCAGAGGAACCAGCCCCGACACCATGCTTACAAAAGACTGTGCGCAAAGCATATCAAACGGATAAACACCGTCCTTGCCAAAAGACTTCGCTATGCAGTACGGGATAAGGAACAATACAGTGAGCTGTATAAAGGTGAGGACATACACCTTTACAACCAGAGCCTTGTCTTTATTGAGATCCTTATTGCAGTTATGGAACGAGGTAAGAGTCTCATCGAGCTTTTTTATCTTTTCGTCAACATTTTTCATCAGGTGAAGCTTTGCAAGAAACCTGTAGATACCTCCGATGATCTTTGCCGTAAAACTCTTGTTAAAGGAGGCGAGCAGCAGCACAACTATCGTAAGCACCTGACCCATAAAGCCTATTATGGTCAGTATCCACATGGCAAAGTCAAGGCTTTGAACGAACATTGAGAAACGCAGCGCCATTGCCGCTATACTATAGCCGGTAAGCGTGAACTGCCAAACAAGAAATTTCTGTATAAGAGCGGCGGTGCCGTTTGCGCCCTTTACTCCCATACGAGTCATTGTAAGTATCTGCATCGGCTGTCCGCCCGATGCACCCGGAGTCACAGCGCAGTAGAACTGCCCCACCATTGATACTACGATCGCCTTCCAGACCGTAAACTCGGGGGTACTTCGTTTTACAAAAAGATATATTACCGAAGCGTCAATAGCTATATTGAGCAAATGCATTACAAGAGCGATTATCAGCCAGATGATATCTATTTTAAGCCCGCTGTTTAGCAGGTCGATAAAGCCGTCCTCGGAAAAAACAAAGAATACTACAAGACCTATCGTTAATCCGATAATAAACAGATTAAAGATCAGTCCCCACGGTATAGATGACCTTTTCCATTTGGATTCACTCAATAATATCACCCCTCTGCAGCCTCAGATGCTGACAAAAACCGCATTTTCCCATAAACTTTACTATACCATTATTTTTCGTCAAGGTCAACACCATAATTATTAACAAATGAAGGCCGACACCGACTGTTTTTATATTGATACAATACAACGGTCTCGTCATTATTCTCCCTCATTATGAACTGCGGATATATATTATATGACAAATATATACAAAAAGCCTGCACAGCGAACTCTATGCAGGCCTATATTCATTTATAGTTTTCTCAGATAGCCGAGTAGCCGAAGCTGTTAACAAGCGCCTCTATCCTTATACCCTTGCTGCAGATAGGACACTGATGCGGCTTATAGCTCTCATAATCGCCCAGATCATTCGGGTCGAACACCGAATTAACAGGGTGACCGTCACATTCCTTAACGGTCGCAAATATAGCGGCGACCCCCATTACCGTTCCGCCGTAATACTGCACGGCGTCAATTGCCGCAAGTGCACTCTTGCCCGTTGTTACAGAGGCAGCAAGGATCAGAACGTGCTTTCCGTTGAGCATCGGAACAAGATTATCCCTGAACATCATCTGTCCGCCCGAGATATACTCGGGAGAAACAACATAGATAGTCTGATGAGCATTCATGTTGACATAATCATCCTTTGTCAGTTCCTCAGCTATACAGGTGCCCACTACCTCCATGCCGTCAATGCAGAGGATAGTATCTACTATAGTGGTCATCTTATATTCGTCAACAAGCTCCCTCGCAACCGCCTTTGCCTCAGAAAGACGCATTTTCTGCGTGGTAACATCGATATAATAATTCGTATGGCTGTGCATGGTAGCAAAATGACCCTTACGAACCCTGAGAAATACGTCTTTATTCTTTGTTCTGATCTTAAATTCCCTTGACATAATCTACCTCACTGTAAAATACAAATATACTTTGTCATTAATATTACCACATTTTTTATAACAAATCAAGATTTTTTATCTATTTACTGTGGAACCCCTTTTCCGATTGATGCTTCTCACCCTCACCGAATTCGCCGTGTTCGGTCATTCGGTTTTCCTTGCGCACTGATCCTGACAGGGAGAGTCAGTATCAATGCAGGGACCATAGTGAAAGCTTGCTCACGAAGCAAAGGAAATCAACAGATGAAAATGATTGTTCCATATATTTTACACTATCTTTCTATTCTGCGTTTTTGTGAATAACGCAAACAACGACCGCCGCACAGTCTTTCTGTACGGCGGCGATCATCATTCTATACTCTTGAGCGACTCGACCATGCTGATCTTGTTCATTTTGAAATACATCATGAAGTTGACTATCATGGAGAACACTATTGTCATAATAAATGCAATAAGATAGCTCAGCCAGGAGACCTCCTTTGGAAACATCACGTTGTCCATTTGTATCGACTCCACAATGAAGGTCGCAAAGACATTTCCGAGTCCCAGTCCGGCAAGACCTCCAAGTATTGTCAGCACAAGGCTCTCACGGTAGATGAAGTTAGCCGTTTCAAGGCTGTAGAAGCCGAGCACCTTTATCGTGGCTATCTCCCTCACTCTCTCTGCGATGTTTATATTGATGAGATTGTAAAGCACCACTACGGCGAGAAGACCTGAGCAGAAGAACATTACGAAGATAACAAAATCCAGCGAGTTCATCATATCCATCATCGTGTTTATCTGCTCCACCATCGAGGTAACGGTTATTATCTCGTCCGACTTCATATATCTGTTGGCTATCTCACGCTCAAGCTCTCTGCTATCCTCAGTGAGCCTTGTCAGAATGACATTGTATTTCAGCTCCGAGCCGGTAATTTTCTTATAGTATTCGGGCGTCATATAGCCCAGACAGCCGGCGTAGTTCTCGGTAAAGCCCGTCACTCTGCATCTGTATTTTTCCTCATCAAGGGTTATGTCTACATAATCTCCTTCCTTAATGCCATAGACCTCTCCCGTTCTCTCGGTTATAACAATGCCCTCATCGGTAAGCGGAACTGGCTCATGTGTGACCCTGTCCCTGAGAATGAACATTTTCAGGAACTGCTCCTGATCCTCTCCTATGGTGAATCTAATCGACATGGAATTATCGTGACCTTCATGAGAGATATAGCCCCATGACATATTCGCAAGAAGAGTGTTCTCAAAATCCTCATCTGCGTGGAACTGCGACATGATATATTCCTTATCCTTTGCTGTTCCCGATTCGGAAAGAGAATATATCTGATCGTACATTGTCAGCTTGTTGAACTGCCTGTCGGCAATATCCGTGGTTGAATCCTTCAGTCCGAGAGCAGCCACCATAAGAGCTGTGCAGCCCGCAACGCCTACTATCGTCATAAAAAATCTCGCCTTATATCTGAAAAGATTTCTCGCCGTGACCTTTGAAGTAAAGCTCAGTCCGTTCCAGAGAGGCTTTATATATTCAAGCAGTATCCTCTTGCCGGGTCTCGGAGCCTTCGGACGCATCAGAGCAGCAGGGGTCTGCCTGAGATCCTTAAAGCATGCAAATAACGAAACAAGACTTATGCAGACTATTCCCGTTACGGACGAGATGATGTAGCTCGCCCAGTTTATCGTAAGCACTGTAGGCGGGATACTGTACATTATACCATAGGTGCTTACTATAATATACGGCAAAGTCAATAGTCCCGCCGCACCGCCTACGATACTTCCCAGAAGAGCCGCCGTTCCTGCATAAACGATGTATTTCATTGCTATTGCAGTGTTGGAATAACCCAACGCCTTGAGCGTACCCGTCTCTGTACGATGCTCCTCAACCATTCTTGTCATGGTGGTGAAGCATACAAGACCTGCTATAAGCAGGAAAAACACGGGGAATACCTTCGATATGCTGTCTACTCTGTCCGCGTCCTCAGAAAGACCTGAATATCCGGGGTTATAGTCGCGGTCATTGACATACCACTTTGCGTTTTCCAGTGACGAAAGCTGCTCCTCGGCATCACTCAGCTTTTTCTCTGCATCGTCCAACTGAACATGAGCCTCATACCTTCCCTTGGCAAGCTCCTCCCTGCCCTGCTTGATTTTGAGCAGAGCTTCATTGCCGCCCTCGACAAGCTGCTTTTTGCCCTCTTCAAGCTTTTTTTCACCCTCGGTTATCTGGGTCTGGGCTGCCTGAAGCTCCATCATTCCCGTTGAAAGTGCGGTTTCATATTCAAGCCTTCCGTTTGCAAGCTGTCCCTCAGCGGTATCAAGCTGTGTTTTTGCCTCGTTGAGCTTTAAAGCTCCCTCGGCCTTTTTCGACATCAGCTCAGCTTTTGCAGCATCAAGCTTTTCTTTTGCATCGTTTATCTGCTTCTCTCCGTCCTCAAGAAGCTTCTTTCCTTCCTCATACTGCTGCTGATATTCAGCTATCTTCTCCTTGTATTCCGCTATCTTCTTTTTCTGCTCGCTTATCTGAGCCTTTATCCCCTCGCCGAGTATCTCGCTTTTCCTAAGCTCGTTGAGCTTTGCTTCAGCTTTTTCAAGCAGCTCAAGAAGAATATCTGTTGCCTCCTTGAGCAGCGTGAGCTTTGTCTCAGCCTGAGGCTTTGTTGAGGAATAGAATATCTGATACTGTATATCGAACTCATTCTGTGCAGACTGCAGCTTTTTTTCAGCCTCATCTATCTGCGTATCATATTCAAGCTTTGCCTTGTTGTACTGTGCAAGACCGTCATTATACTGTTCCTGAGCCTCGGTGAGCTTTTTTTTGCCCTCCTCTATGCCGGTCTTGTAGTCCTGCTGACCCTTTTCTAATTTTTCCCTGCCTTCGGCAAGCTCCTTTTCGCCGTCGTCGAGCTTTTTCTGTGCCTCTCCGGACTGTTCATAGTATTCTCTTGAACCGTCGAGAAGCTTTTTTTCTCCCTTGCTTATCTCATCAAGAGCCTCTGTCTTTTTATCCTCATATTCCTTCCTTGCATCGTTCAGCTTTTTCTGAGCATCAGCAAGGGTCGTTGCCTCAAAGCGGCCCACACATTTCAGCGATAGCTTTTCTATCTCCTTCTTTTGCTCATCTACAAGCTCCTTATATTCATCACCAAGCTCATACACCCTCCCGTCGGAAGCATTTGTCCTCACATATACTGCCGTATATCTCTCAACTGCAAACTCCTCTGGCGGTATCATCATATAGAACGCTACTGTACCGTCTCCTATCGTGGTGTTTCCGCGCAGATAGGTCAGGTAAAGGGGAGAATCAACTATGCCAACTATCTTATATTCCGTATGCCTGACGATATCGGTAGTTGCCCTGCCCTCAACGGACGGGTTGAATTTTATGGTGTCACCCATTTTATAGCCCGACATTCCCAGAAAATAGCTTTCAATAGCACATTCGCCCTCGTTTTTCGGGAGTCTGCCCTGTTTCAGCACAGGCTCGTTGAGCGGGTGCTTGTTCGTCTTTGTTTTTTGGGGAACGGAATAAACCTTCACAACGGAATCTATATCGTTCTGTGTGATTATCAGGTCTGAGGCATAGGCAGGCATGACCTCATCAACAAATTCAAGATTTTTTATCTCTTCTATATCCTCATCATCAAAGCCCACCGTTGACAGCAAGCTCAGATCCATGAGGTGACTGTCCGAAAAATACTTGAGCGCGGTCGCAATCATGCTGATACCCGAGGATTTCAAGCCCGAGAAAAAGCCTACGCTTATCCCGATTATCGCAAATATCGCAATAAATCTTGACTTTGTCCTTAATATCTCCCTCAGCGTATTTTTTCTCAACGCGCTGCTCTTTTTCTCTTTTTTGCCCTTCAACTTATCCGTTCCCTCCTTTCCTTTTTATTATCCTATACGCACAGCCCTGCGGATCTCACACAGCAGGGCGTGTAATACAGCCTTCACCGCATATTAGCCACGTCAGATTCTGACATTTCCTGCCGTGCCGGCTCTCCCGCTACCATTCGATCTGTTCTATCGGCATCGGAGAGGGATTAACTACATTGCTCTCCACTCTGCCGCTCCTCATTCTGATAACACGGTTTGCCATGGGTGTGATAGCCGAGTTATGGGTTATCAGAACAACTGTCATTCCGTCCTCACGACACTTTGTCTGCAGAAGCTTAAGTATGCTCTTTCCCGTGTTGTAGTCAAGAGCGCCCGTAGGCTCGTCGCACAGAAGCAGCTTCGGTTTTTTTGCAAGCGCCCTCGCAATGGATACCCTCTGCTGCTCGCCGCCCGAAAGCTGAGCAGGGAAGTTGTTCTTTCTTTCGGAAAGCCCCACGCTGTCGAGAACTGTATCGGAATCAAGGTGGTCGCGGCAGATCTGGGTGGCAAGCTCCACATTCTCCTTGGCGGTAAGATTCGGCACAAGATTATAGAACTGGAAAACAAAACCGATATCATATCTTCTGTATGAGGCCAGGTCGTGCTTGTTAAGCCGGCTGATATCCCGGCCGCCTACAAAGATCTTTCCCTCGTCGCAGGTGTCTATTCCTCCGAGAATATTGAGAACGGTGGTCTTTCCTGCGCCTGATAGTCCTACCACAACTGCAAATTCACCCTCGTCTATTGAAAAGCTTACTCCGTCCGCTGCAGTAATGGTCACCTCGCCCATTTTGTAGCGCTTATATACATTTTCAAATTTGACAAAATCCTTCTGCATGGCTTTTCCCTCATTTGTTCATGATATCCTCATAGAAGCTGACAGCATCATCAAGCTCCTCACGGGTCGGGTGTCCCTTTGCGGTTCCTCCAAAGAGCTTAGTCGGGCCGAAGGTGTTGAAGCCTAAACACATATACCCGCCAAGTACATCACATTCCTTGCCGATACAGAGCTTTCTCACTGACTTTTCATAATCCGGCTTTGGTCCGGCGCTCGTGCTGATGAAAAACACCCTGCTTTTTACCGGGAGATACTTTTTCAGGTATTTCAGCAGCGGCTTTGCAAAGCTTCCTGCATAAATCCCCGATGCTATCCCTATAAGCTCATAGCCCTCAAGCTCAGCATCGGGCTGATCTATCACATTTATCAGCTCTACGGGGTATTTTCCTGCTATGGCGTCGAGCACCCTTTTTGTGTTTCCATGGTGCTTCGAGTAGTATACTATCGCAGCTTTCATTGTGCTCCTCCTTTCTGTCACGACCGCAGCCCGTTTTCATCGAGCCATTTTACAGTGCTTTCCGCAACCTCCTTCAGAGTCTCCTCATCAAAGGGAGAGCGTAGTCCTGCAGTTTCAACAAGCTCGTCAAAGGTCTGCGTTCCTGCCCTTCTGACAAGCTTCATATACTGAGTCCATGCTTTTTCGGGGTCAGTCTGCATAAGCTCGCGGAATTCCAGCGCAACGGTCTGTGCCAGACAATAATCTATATAATAGAACGGATTTTCGTAAATATGGAGCTGTCTCTGCCAGCCTCTTCCCTCACCGTAGAACGGGGTCCCGTCAAGCCTTATCCACGGCATATAGTCTCCCATAAGCTCCTTCCACACCTCGTGACGCTGAGACGGAGCAAGCCACGGCTTTTCATATATAATATGCTGAAAATGATCTACCATAGCTCCGTAGGGGATAAAGGTTATTGCCCCGAAAAGATGATTATATCTGAACTTTGCCGCATCACTGCCGAAAAACTCATCGCTCATTCTCCAACCGAAAAATTCCATTGTCATGGAGTGGATCTCACACGCTTCAAGTGTCGGGCTCTGATACTCCGACGGAAAAATATCTCTTGCACACCAGAAAGCAAACGCATGTCCGGCTTCATGGGTCATAACCTCAACGTCGTCGGCGGTGCCGTTGAAATTCGCAAAAATGAAGGGCACCTTATAATCCGCAAGCTGCGTGCAGTAGCCCCCGCTCGCCTTGCCCTTCTTGCTGAGCACGTCAAGCAGCCCGTCCTCAAACATGGTGTCGATGAATTCCGCCGTCTCGTCCGACAAAGAATGATATAGCTGTTTCGCCGTTCTGAGAATATCCTCAGATGTTCCCTGAGGCTTCGGATTTCCGTCACGGAAACGCAGAGCCGAATCCGCAAATGTCATCGGATATTCAAGTCCTGTTCTTTTTGCCTGTTCTCTGTAAAGCCTGTCCGCAACGGGAACGATATATTTCACGACCGCTCTTCTGAATTTTTCAACATCCTCAGGAGTATAGCAGTTTCTGTTCATCTGCAGATAGCCCAGTCTGACAAAATTATCAAAGCCGAGCTTTTTGCCCTTTTGGTCACGCAGCTTTACAAGGCTGTCAAAGATCTCATCCAGCTTATCGCCGTTTTCACTGTAAAAGCCTGCCTCGGCAAGCCATGCCCTGCGGCGCAGATCATCGTCGGCGGACTGCTTGAAGGGCGAAAGCTGGGATATAGTATATTTTTTGCCGTCAAGCTCTATCTGAGCAGAGGCTATCAGCTTCTGATAGGCTGTCTCCAGCTTGTTTGTCTGCTGTGTCTCCGGAATTATCTCCTTTGAAAACGCCTTCAGAAAGATCTCGCTGTTGAGGAAGATAAGCCTTCCGTATTTTTTCTCAAGCCCCTCTCTGAATCTGCTGTTTACAAGCAGTCTTGCAAAGCTCTGCTGTATCTCTGTAAATACAGGGGCAATCTCGTCTGTATATTCAACCTCGTTCTCATAGAACTCGTCCTGTGTATTTATAGAATTTCTGACATAGGCAAGGCTCATCATAGTATCGGTATGCGCTATTAGCCTGTCCCATTTTCTGAAGCATTCATCTGCTGCTTCAAGATTTTCAGCATTTTCAAATTCCTTTCTGATACTGTCTGCCGAGCGTCTGATCTCATCAATATCAGGACGTTCATATTTCATCTCAGAAAATTTCATACACAGCCTCCTAACAGTTTATACAAATACATTTTACAATAATTCTTTTGAAAAATCAACACCACTCAGCGCTTAGAATTTACTGCTGCAAAAAGGGATCTCTCAGCGGTCACACACCGGGTTGATTATTTCAAAGAATATGGTATAATAGAGAATACAGTTTTTATTTGTACAGGAAAAGGATGATGAATATGTCAAAAACCGTAAGAACCAGATTTGCGCCAAGTCCGACAGGCTTCATGCACGTCGGCAACCTCCGTACTGCGCTGTATGAATATCTTATAGCAAAATCTCTCGGAGGCACCTTTGTTCTTAGAATAGAGGATACCGACCAGGAAAGAAAGGTCGAGGGCGCTGTTGATATCATATACAACACGCTTCGCAGGGCGGGACTTGTGCATGACGAGGGACCCGACATAGGCGGCGAATACGGTCCCTATGTACAGAGCGAAAGAAAGGATATGTACCTTCCCTATGCACAGGAGCTTGTAAAAATGGGTAA
>ONFW01000073.1 GCA_900317215.1 uncultured Eubacteriales bacterium
GGTTGCCAAGTCTGTATTTACAGTTACCGCGCAGAAGAAGGATCCTCTTTCATGCTCAGCAACACTCTCCTCGTCGGCTGTTTACACCAACGAGAGCGTAACGGTAAAGGCAACAGCCTCCGGCGGTACAAAGCCCTATAAGTACGCCTTCTATTACAAACCGTCCTTGTCTGACGGTGCGTATACTAAAATAAAGGGCTACAGCGATGAAAGCTCTGTGAAATTCACGCCTAAAATGGCTTCTTTGAGCTATACCATTCTTGTCAAGGTAATGGATAAGACCGGCAAGGTTGCAAAAAAGACTCTTTCTCTGAAAATCAAGCCTGCTGTCAAGCTTGATCTTTCGGTGAAGATCTCGGCGACCAGTATCAAGCTCGGAAAAACAGTCAAGCTCAGCTTTAGCGGCAATGGCGGAAGGTTGCCCTACAAGTATTCGGTATTATACAAAAAAGCCTCTTCAGACAATTGGACGATCGTTCAGAACCGTTCTGCAAACACTACTGTGACGATCAAGCCTGCTGCGGCGGTAAAGTATAATGTATGTGTCAAGGTCATAGACTCTGTCGGCAATGTTGCGAAAAAGTATTTTACAATACAAGTGACAAAGTAAGCTGGAAAAGGGCTGCCGCACTTGATCGGTGCGGCAGCCCTTTGAAGCTGAAAAGAAAGGAGCTGCCGGGTAGACGGCAGCTCAGGGTATAATGGATCGTTAAGATCTGCTATGCTGACGGTCGGAAAGAGTAGAATTGAAGGTGTGCTGCGGTAAGGGTCATTGCTGCTCGTAGTTATGACTGTCAACAAGATCCTTTGTATAATCTGCAACCTTTGAGAGACCTTCGTTGTTGAGCTTGGTGATGTTTTCCGATATCTGAGCCTTGAGCTCTATATCGGTCTTCTCCATGGCAACGAGATCCCCGTTGATCTTTATGTATGGGCTCAGCCCGAGAAGATAGTCAACGGAAACGTCGAAGTATTTTGCAAGCTTCATCAGGGTCTCACCGTTAGGAATGCCTCCGCTTTTCCATTTGCTGATTATTCCCGATGATAAACCAATTTCCTTGCCGATAGGATTAGGTCTCTTTCCGCTTCGCAGACACAGATTATAAAACCTCTTCCAAAACATAGTATTACCCCCTAAAACAATAAATACAACAGCTTGGGAATTTCGGTATGAAAATACTGACTGACGGATAAAATGAAAAAGTGTTCCTTTTTCCTCGATCTTATCAAAGACAGGCAATAAAGAAAACGGAGGAACCTTTTTGCTGCCTTGCCGGACAGATCGAAGCTGCTCGCTGATCCGACAGCTCATTATCTCAGCATTGAGCCGCCTCTGAATACGGTTTAAATTGGTAAAGTCCAAAATATTACCGTTTAATGCTAATTAAATATTACCACAGATAAGCCGTAAAAACAAGTCCTAATTTGTTCAAAATGTGTTAAAACTTATGTGATTTATAATTTACACTTTTTTATGAAAAACGGCATTTTATACAGTTTAAATAACTATCGTATATTTCTATATTAAACGATCCCTGATGAGAAAAAACATATCTGCGGATCTTAGTATTAGTATATTTCAAAAGGAATGAATAATTATGCCAAAAATTGCATTAGTATGCTGTTCCGACCCGGTGAAAAAAGAGCAGCTTAAGGAGATAGATCTGATAATAGAGCAGCTTTCCGGGAGCGGTGCTGAGGTAACTGCTGTCGGCATTTCTGATACGATCTCAAGCTTCGGCTCATACAGTGGCGAAAACAGAGCAAAGAAGCTTTGCCGTCTGTTTGCTGATGAAAGCATCACCGATATCATAGATGTGTCTGGAGGTGATCTTTCAAACACCTTGCTGCCCCTGCTTGACTATGAAGTGATAGCCTCCTCGGCTGCAAGATTCTGGGGCTACAGTGATCTTACCGCAATAATAAACGCTATATTTGCAAAAACGGGAAAAAGCTCGGTCTTGTATAACATAAAGAATATTTCGGGAGCCTTCCGTCACGAACAGCTTTCGTCAGTAACGGAGCTTCTTAATAATTGCGGCACTTCGCTGACACGGATAAGCGGCAGCTTTATCAACGGCAGTAAAATATCCGGGAAGCTTATAGGCGGCAACACAAGATGTTTTTTAAAGCTTGCCGGAACGCAGTATTTTCCGGATCCCGACGGCAGGGTGCTGCTTCTTGAAGCACTCGGCGGAGGGGAATACAGAATTGCCTCATACCTTGCCCAGTTGGAACAGCTCGGTGTATTTGAAAGGATAAACGGGATAATACTCGGAACCTTCACGGAGCTGCAGAGGCAGAAAGGAGCTGATGCCGTGTGCGAGCTTGTACTTTCCTGCACACATGGCAGACTGCCTGTTTATAAGACAGAGGAGATAGGTCATGGCGGCTCGTCAAGGGCTGCTGTTATAGGAGAAAGGATAGATCTCATGCTGCCGGACTGAGCTGCAGTGCTCAAAGCCTGTTAAGGCATATCGGCTGAGCTCGTACCTGTATAGCTTCAAAAGGAGAAAATCATTTCATCATCGGAAAAGATGTCTCCAAGGCGATCTAAGAAATGATTGATATTTTACGGATTTTGTTATATTATTGATATTGTCATGAAAAAGTATTGACAAAAGCGATAGAGTATGATATTATACTACCACGATACTACATTAGCACTTTATCACGATAAAGTGAAAGACGGTGCAGGACAGGAATGAGGAACAGAAAATGAAAAACTACTCAAAGATAACTCCCGAGGGAACAAAGGATCTGCTTTTTGAGGAATGCCTTGCCAACAGAACGGTTTCCGCAATACTCGGCGCGGCTTTTTCGGGAAGAGGCTTCCATGAGGTGCTTACCCCCGGACTTGAATTCTACGATCTCTTTTCTGAGGATATCTCGGGAATACCTATGGAATATATGTTCAAAATGAGCGACTCAAAGGGGAGACTTATGGTAGTCAGACCTGACTCGACCCTTCCTATAGCCAGAATGGTATCCACAAGACTGCAGAACGCAGGAAAGCCGCTCAGACTCTATTATAATCAGAGAGTATACAGATATAATCCCGGGCTTACTGGCAGAAGCAACGAGGTGATGCAGGCAGGTGTTGAGCTTATCGGCGCAGGCGGTCTCAGAGCTGATCTTGAGGTCGTGACAACGGCGATAGACGCCCTTTCGGACTGCGTTCCCGATTTTCGCATCGAAATAGGTCACGCGGGCTTTTTCAGAGCTCTTGCCGATAAGCTTACAGTAAGTCCGAGAAAGAGGGAGAAGATCAGGTTCTATATTGAGAGCAAGAACTATTCTGCGCTCAATTCGACTCTCGACAAGCTGGAGCCGAGCCCCTATGTAGATATGATAAGAAAGCTCCCCCGCCTGTTCGGTGGAATAGAGGTGCTTGATGAAGCGTGCCGTCTGTGTGATGACAGGGCTGCGCTTGAAACGCTTGAATATATCCGTGAGATATACGATCATCTTTCAAGCTATGGCCTGGGAGAGAGACTGATAATAGACCTTGGTCTTGTGCAGAGAAACGACTACTACAGCAGTCTTGTGTTCAGCGGTTATGTAATGGGCTCAGGAGAGCCGGTGCTCATCGGCGGAAGATACGACAAGCTCCTTGATAGCTTTGACGCGCCTGCTCCTGCGGTCGGCTTCGGAATAAATGTTGACGCTCTTGCAAGGGTCATGATGAAAAGGGGAGGCATACCGCAAAAGAAGCAGCCGGATATTCTTGTTCACGGCGAGGACGGTTATGAGACTGAGGCGATAAAATATTCACAGCGTCTTGCTCAGGAGGAGGTCCTTGCGGAGAACAGCGTTTTTGATAACGGTGAAAAGGCGCTTGAATATGCAAGGACAAGAGGAATAAAAAAGCTTGCCCTTGTAGGCAGTGAGATAAGAATTATCGACACGGGGGTCTGAAGGAATGAAACCATTAAGAATAGCTCTTACAAAGGGCAGGCTTGAAAAGGATACTATAGGACTTCTTGAGCAGGCAGGCTATGACTGCACTGCTGTCAGAGAAAAGGGCAGAAGGCTGATACTTCCTATAGGCGACGGAGAGATAGAGGTCGTTCTTGCAAAGGCGGCGGACGTTATCACCTATGTTGAAAACGGCGTATGCGATCTTGGAGTAGTAGGCAAGGATACCATTATGGAAAACGGCAGGAGCTTTTATGAGATACTCGATCTCGGCTTCGGAAAATGCCGTTTTGCGCTTGCGGGCAAGGCAGGCAAGGATTTTTATGAAGGCTATAATGAAAAGACGATAGCGACAAAATATCCCAATGTCACGAGATTTTTCTTCGAGGGCAAGGGAATGGATATCCGTATAATCAAGATAGAGGGCTCGGTAGAGCTTGCTCCGCTTCTCGGACTCTCTGATGCGATAGTCGATATCGTAGAGACCGGCTCAACGCTCAAGGAAAACGGTCTTGTTATAATAGAGGATAATGTGGCTCCGATATCAGCAAGACTCATTGCGAATACGGCAAGCCTTAAGCTTAGAAAGGCAGAAATAGAGGAGCTTGCCGATAAAATGGAAAAGGAAAGGGCGAGAATGAAATGATAAGCGTTATAAAGGCGGACGGCAGAACAGAGCTTGAGTTTCTCGCAAAAGTCGAGGAGAGAAACCGCAGCACCAACGATAACGTGTCTGCTGTCGTTAAGGAGATAATAGAAAATGTCAGAGTGAACGGCGACAATGCCGTAAGGGAATATACAATAAAATTTGACGGCAAAGCGCCCGAAAGCTTTGAGGTGTCAAAGGAGGAAATAGAGGCAGCAGTGTCCTGCTGCGATCCTGAATTTGTGGATACGCTCAGAAAAGCTGCGGCTAATATAAGGGACTTCCATGAAAGACAGAAGCAGCAGAGCTGGCTGAATACAAAGGAAAACGGCGTCATCATGGGTCAGAGGATCAGAGGACTTGCCCGTGTGGGGCTTTATGTTCCCGGCGGTACGGCGGCTTATCCGTCATCAGTTCTGATGAACGCTATACCTGCGAAGATAGCAGGGGTAAAGGAGCTTATTATGGTAACTCCTCCCTCGAAGGACGGCAGACCCAATCCCGATATAATGGCTGCAGCCGCTATAGCAGGAGTAGATCGTGTTTTCCTTATGGGAGGCGCACAGGCTGTTGCAGCGCTTGCATACGGCACCGACAGCGTGCCGAGGGTAGACAAGATAGTCGGTCCCGGAAATATATTCGTCGCAACGGCTAAAAAGCTTCTCTACGGCGTTGTTGATATAGATATGATAGCAGGCCCGAGTGAGATACTTGTTCTTGCAGATGACAGCGCAAAGCCTGAATTTCTTGCCGCAGATCTCATGTCTCAGGCGGAGCATGACAGACTTGCCTCCGCTATCCTTGTCACGACCTCGCAGAGCCTTGCCGATGCAACGGTCAGAGAGCTTAAGCGTCAGGTGCAGTACCTTTCAAGAAAGGACATCATTGAGGAATCGCTTGCGAATTTCGGTGTGATAATCGTATGCGAGGATATGGACAAGGCGGTGCAAATGGCAAATGACTTAGCACCTGAGCACCTTGAGGTATGCTGCCGTGAGCCTCTTGAATATATTGGCAGACTTGATAATGCCGGCTCGGTATTTCTGGGAAATTATTCTCCCGAGCCTCTGGGAGATTATTTTGCCGGTCCGAATCATGTTCTCCCCACAAGCGGCACAGCAAGGTTCTTCTCGCCGCTTTCGGTAGACAGCTTTGTGAAGAAGTCGAGCTTCATCTACTACACGGGCGCGGCCCTCGAAAAGGACAAGGACGATATAATCCGCTTTGCGAATACCGAGGGA
>ONFW01000250.1 GCA_900317215.1 uncultured Eubacteriales bacterium
CGCAGGCAGCGAAACTCTTTATACTGAGAATCCCTCGGCAATGGGTGAATTCAAAAAAACCGCCGCACCTGAAAGGTGCGGCGGACAGAGCATCAGTTTTGTTTTGTCTGGTCGATAACTATATTGATAGTCCTTGTTACATCATACTTGTGAATGCAGGCATCGTTTCTGTCATATTCGAGAGCGTCCATCTGCTCCTTCAGATAATCCTCAAACTCGTCGTGCTTCATCTTCTTCACGATATCCTCTTTTGCTATGAAGCTTGTGCTGCCGCTCGTGTCATCCTCGGCTGCCTTCACATCGTCAGCCTTCTTATTAATGTCATATCTGTAAATGAGATATATCTTGTCATTTATCTCCTTGGTGACAGCCTTGCCCTCCTCACACTCGAGAATAGCCTCGTTGATGCTGCCCGATGTCATATCGTCCTTGTGTGTTGCATCGTCCGTTGTGGGCGCTGTATCAACACTGTAATCAACAAGATACTGAGCGGTAACGTCCTCCGGTGTCTTGCCCTGATCGTTTATCATCACCGCATACTTTCTGAAATTTGTGCGGGTATTCTCAAGCTCATCGGCGCTGATATCGTTGGATTCACCCGTCTCCTCATTTGTGCTCTTCAGGTCTGCAGAAACGTAATAGTAGGCAACGTAATTATCCTTGAAATACTTCTTAGCGTCTTCATCCGAGACCTCTTTTTCTCCGCCCTTGCCGTATATCTTTGCGAAAACAGCCTCCTCAAGCAGGTCGGGCATTGCCGAGGTTGAAATATAGCTATCCTCAGATATGCCAAGCTTTTCAAAGAGATCCTTGTAGAAGTTCTGATAGAAATATGAATACTGGCTCTTTGCCATCTGATAAGTACCGTTATCCGCCTCTGTCTGATACTTGTCGGCAAGCTGTTCAAGAGTGAGATAGCGCTTTGACATTTTCTTAGCCTCGGCATAGATCCAGTCCTTGGCAGCCATGCCCTCTATCTGCTGGGTATCCCAGTCGATCTTATCAACGCTTGCGCTCTCCTCATCGGTGCTGAGCGCCTGAATAGCGGAGTTAAGCCCGTCAAAGGTGTAGCATATCCACTGACCGTTTGAAAGCTGATGATCCTCAGTTCTGAAGCTCCACTTTGTATCTCCAGTACAGCCCGCAGAGCACAGGATCGCCGCAGCACAGGCAGCAGCGCCGACTGTTTTGACTATATGTCTCATAAAATAATTCATCCCTTCAGGTAATATTTTTTACACATGAAGTTATTATACATCAAAACTATTTAAAAGTCTATATTTTTTTTATATATGCGGCGGATTTTTGCGGATATTTCGCATATTTTTCTTTAAAAAGAAACAAAAAGAAGTCTGCGGCACAAAACCGACCGCAGACTCCGATGTTTTTTTCGGCAAGGAAACGTTTAATGCTTATCGGGCATTAAAATTACTTTTTACCACTGGATACCGCCGCGCTTGCTGTAATAGCAGGTTATACATCCCGAGAAGAAGATCAGGAAGATAAACAGGACTATGCCAACGACTGCGAAAATAAGTCCCCATGAAAGAAGTGCGCCTCTGGGTTCGTCTCTCATTCTCTTCTTGTTGCCGAGAACGAGGTTGAAAACAAGACCGCCCACCGAGAAGAGCATTGATACGATGACCATTATCATACCGTAGATATAAGTGACGCTGCCTGCGATAGCCGTAGAAATAACGGAGAGGCCAAGACCGACCGCACTTATTGCGCAGGCTATGATCTCAGCCATTTCCTCGTCGAAGAACTTTTTCTTCGGAGGCTGAGGATAGCCGTAGGGCATGGGAGGATAAGGCGGCTGAACAGGGGGCTGAACAGGGGGCTGACCGGGCTTCTGGAGCGGCACCTGCTGATAGGGATTGGGATTATTATTCATTAAAAATCATTCCTTTCAAATAATGATAGGATCTTAGCGTACTTAAATTTTAGCACAATATGCAATTCGTGTCAATTTATATTAAGAAAAAAATAACATAGGTAAAAAAATTGTAAATATTACGATAATATACTACTTCTATAATATCGAACAGCCCAGACAGCTCCCGAAAAACAGCACGGCGCAGCTTATTATCATAGCCAGTGCGGAGAGCACGCTTCCGCCAAGACCTATTGCAAGCCCATGACCGTTCCTTTTTCTGCTGTAGGATACTCCGAGAGATGAAACGATAAAGCCGACAAACGCTCCTGCAAATGAAATGCGGCAGAGTATGCTCCATATCGGGATAAACAGCATCATCAGGACGCCGATACCGGCGCAGATCAGACTTACTACTCCAATGATTACACCTGCAATCGCAACAAAGTTGCCTCTGTCGGTAGTCCCGCTGTGGAATCTAAATGAATCGTCCGGCTGCGACTCCTTTTTCGCCCTGAAGCTGTCGGCATCGGAAACACTGTCGGGGTAATACCCCTCCTTTTCGGGATCATAGCCGTTTTCTTCTTTGGTTTCTCTGTCATTGAAATCGTCATTCATCTGACCGTCTCCTTTCACTCTGCTGCCTCGTATCTTTGAAGCAGCCTCTTCACTATCTCATCCGTATGCATTCCCCTTGAGCCCTTCACAAGAACAGTGCAGTTCTTTTCGAGCAGGGGCAGCAGCTTTTCAAGAGCCTCCTCATTGCTCCCTGCCGTAACAACACAGCCGCAGCCGTTCTCAGCAGCGCCCCGAGCGGTATTCTGTGAAAGCTCACCCACAGCAACAAGACAGTCCACGCCTATTTCCGCAAGGTGCTTTCCCACGCCGTAATGCTCACCTGCTCCCTCGTCTCCAAGCTCAAGCATATCAGCAAGCACCGCTATTGTCTTTCCCCTTGCAACGCTTTTCAGAACATCAAGCGCCGCCTTTGCAGCCTCAGGACTTGCGTTGTAGCTGTCGTCTATCAGCACAAGCTCTCCACACTCGTGTATCTGTTGACGCATCGGAGCATTTTTATATGTCAACAGTCCCTCAGCTATCAGACTATCGTCTATCCCGAGAGCCTGCCCCACCGCAAAGGCAGCGAGAGCGTTCATTATGCTGTGAACTCCGAGGGCAGGGATCGTGAGTTTTGTTTCTGTTCCGTCATGATGACAAACAAAGGAGGTCTTAAAGCCGCTGACAGAGATATCGTCCGCATAATAATCGTTGTGCCTGCCCATGCCGAAGGATACTGTCCTGAAGATCTGTTTGCCGTAAAGGGTTTTCAGCAGAGCATCGTCACCGTTGAGAAATAGTATGCCGTCTTTGTCAAAGTGCTTGGTAATTTTCAGCTTTTCGCTCATAATGTTTTCCTGTGTTTTCAGATTCTCAATATGAGCCTTGCCGATATTTGTCATTACGGCAAGCTGAGGTCTTGCAATGTCGCAAAGCCTGTCCATCTCTCCGAACTCGCTCATGCCCATCTCTATAACCGCTGCCTCATCGTCCTTTTTTATCTCAAACATTGTCATTGGCAGACCTATCTGGCTGTTTTTATTGCCCTGGGTCTTCATCACCCTCATTCCCTTTGAAAGCGCGGCTGCGATCATCTCCTTGGTGCTCGTCTTGCCGACGCTTCCCGTAACACCAATGAGTCTGACGTTGAGAGTGCTTCTGTAGTATGCAGCTATCGCCTGCAAAGCAGAACGGGTATCCCTGACCCTGATATAAGGCATATCCGCCCCCTCGGGAGCGTCCTCCTCGGTGAGAGTCATCGCTGCGCCCTGCTCAAAGCACTGAGAAATAAACCTGTGGGGGTCGATCCTTGCTCCCCTGATAGGAACAAAGAGGCTGCCCTTTCCAACCTGTCTGCTGTCATACTGTATATTGTCCGCCTCTGCATCCGGATCACCGCAAAGCAGAGCTCCGCCGGTTATGCGGGCTATCTGAGAAGCCTTAAGACTTATCATGTCTCTTCCCCCTTACTGTTTTTTTCAAGCACACCCTCTGCGATGAGTCCTGCTATGACCTCACGCTCATCGTAATGGGTCTTTACCCCGTTTTTGTCCTGATAGTCCTCATGCCCTTTGCCGGCAAGGACAATAATATCGCCCTTTCTGCCGTTTTCAAGACAATATCTGATAGCGTCCGTTCTGTCGGGAATAACGACATATTTTCCTCCGGTCCTGTCTATTCCCGTCCTGATATCATCAATGATATCCATAACATTCTCAAAGCGTGAATTGTCCTCAGTAATGACCGAAAGGTCGGACAGTCTTCCCGATATCTCGCCCATTTCATATCTTCTGTCTCTCGGGCGGTTACCTCCTGCACCGAAAAGCGTGATAAGTCTTTCGGGCTTATACTCCCTGAGCGTAGTGAGTATGTTTTCCATACTGAGGGCATTGTGTGCATAATCTATAAGCAGAGTGAAGTCCGCAGCTATCGGAACAGGCTCAACTCTGCCCTTTACCCTGACCTTATCAAGACCCTCTACTATTGCCTGCTTGTCTGCGCCTATATCAAGACACACTGCGATCGCCGCAAGAGCATTATATACATTGAATTTACCCGGGATAGCGGCGCTGACTGTCATATCCACCTTGCCGCTGATCTTAAAGCCAACCCCGAGATAGCCTGCCCTTGACACAAGCTTATCGTCCGAGGCTCTCAGCTCAGCCTTATCGGAAAAGCCGAAGGTCTCGACCCTGCAGGTGTGATCTTCAAGCATTTTCGTATATGCGGGGTCGTCAATATTCATGATACCTGTTAAGCATTGTCTGAAAAGCATAGCCTTACACTGAGCATATTCCTCCATGTCCGCATGCTCTACTCCGCCTATATGATCGTGGGAAAAGTTGGTGAACAGGCCGTAGTCAAAGCAGAAGCCGTCTGTTCTGTGCCATTTCAAGCCGAGAGAGGAAGCCTCCATAACAACGCATTTACAGCCCTCATCTATCATCTGTCTCATAGCCTTCTGTATCTCATATGACTCAGGCGTTGTATTTGCGGTCTTGATGAGCTTATCTCCTATGATTATACCGAGAGTGCCTATAACTCCCGTTTTCATTCCTGCCACTTCAAGTATCGACCTTATCATGCAGGCTGTCGTAGTCTTTCCCTTTGTGCCCGTGATCCCTATCGTAGTCAGAGTGTCGGCAGGTCTGCCGAAATATTCTGCGCTCATAAAGGCAAGGGCTTTTCTCGTATCATCGACTCTTATAACCGCCGCGCCCTCAGCCTTAATATCCCTGCCTGCAACGACTGCTGCCGCCCCTGCGTCTATAGCAGCCTGAGCAAAATCATGTCCGTCAAAGCTTGCACCCTCCAGACAGACAAAAACACATCCCCTGCATACTTTCCTTGAATCATATATAACGTCTGAGATATCAACCTCTACATCTCCGCAGACCACCGTATAGCTTAACCTTGACAAAAGCTTTTCAAGCCTCATAATGATACCTCCCCTGTATCGTCTGTAAACATCATATTCCAGCATTTACATCCTTATTCTACCACACAGCAGGGTATTTCTTCAATAGCTGAAAAAAATCTTTTGGCATCAGCCCCGTAAGCTCAAAGAAAAAAGCTGCCGTACCGTCAGGCACAGCAGCTCTGTAAGAGTATCGTTATTTTGCATCGAACGAACGGCAGTCCGTACTTCTCTCGCCCTGCATGAGTGTCATGTGTGAGCCTATCATTATCTTATCAAGAGAGCAGTAGTCGCATTCCCTGCAATGGTGTCTGCAGTCCTCTACCGAACATTCTATGCTGCGGTTTATATTTTCCATTGGGATATCTCCTTTCATGCGTTCCCTTTGTATGAAACGCTGATAAGAGTATTCCCTGAAGAACGGAATTCTATTCGTTCTATTCCCTGTCCAGTATGATATTGCTTATCTCACGGGGAGAGCTGACAAAAACAGCACCGCTGAAAAAGCTTTCCATTTCCTCTCTCGTTCCGTAGCCGTAAAGACAGCCTATAAAGGCGGTGCCGGTCTGAGCAGCCCCCTCTGCATCATACCTTGTGTCTCCGATCATGATCACACTTTTCCTGTCTGCGCAGCCCATATTGTCCAGACACCATTCCATCACCCTTGCCTTTGTCCGCCTTTCAGTATCAGCCGTAGCGCCGCCGATGAAATCAAAGTATTTTTCTATTTCCAGCATTCTGATTATCCTCTCCGCAAAGGGATAATACTTCGTTGTCGCTACCCCGAGACGCACTCCGTTTTCCTTAAGCTCTGCAAGAGTTTTTTCCATTCCGTCATACAGCCTGTTCCTGTATATTCCTGTCTCAAGAAAATTTCTCTTGTATATCTCTACTCCGTTTTCGGCAGCCTCATGTGAAAAGCCGCAGCGTCTGAGGCTGTCATACATAGGCGGTCCGATAAATGTCCCGAGAGTTTTTTCGTCAGGCAGCGGTCTGCCGGTTTCCTCAAAAATCCTTCTAACGCAGTAAAGTATTCCCTCGCCCGATTCGCTCAGCGTACCGTCAAGGTCAAACAGCGCTGCTTCATATCTTTTCATTTGATCTCTCCGTTTCAGTCCCTAACAATGAAAGCGGTTTCATCGTCAGTGATATCCTTCCCTTTTCTGCATCCACCGACAACACACGCACCTTAACGATATCTCCCACCGAAAGCACGTCCAGCGGATGTCTTATCCTTTTCTGACTTATCTGAGATATATGCACAAGACCGTCCTGATGAACGCCTATATCCACAAATGCGCCAAAGTCTATCACGTTCCTGACCGTACCCGTAAGCTCCATTCCTGCTTTCAGATCCTTGATATCAAGAACGTCCGTTCTCAGAACCGGCGGAGGAAGCTCGTCTCTCGGATCCCTGCCAGGCTTAGTCAGCTCATTTATGATATCCATGAGAGTGGGAACTCCTACCCCCGTCTGCTCAGCGGCGTTTTCAATGCCTATCTCGTCAGCTCTCTGTCTGAGACCCTCTGCGCCGCCCAGTCTGATATCCTCCGGCTCATAGCCGCACAGCTTTAACAGCTTTCTTGCTGCGGAGTATGACTCCGGATGCACGGCAGTGTTGTCAAGCACCTCATCGCTCTCCGGTATCCTTAAAAAGCCTGCACATTGCTCAAACGCCTTCGGGCCCAGCTTTGAGACCTTTTTAAGCTCCGAGCGGGAGCGGAAGGCTCCGTGCTCTTCCCTGTAGGCAACGATGTTGCCCGAAACCGCCGTGCTGATGCCCGCGACCCTTGAAAGCAGAGCCGGAGATGCTGTATTCAGATCTGCTCCGACTGTATTCACACAATCCTCGACTACGCCGTCAAGTGCTTCGCCGAGCCTCTTCTGCGGCATATCGTGCTGATACTGTCCTACGCCTATTGCCTTGGGATCTATCTTGACAAGCTCCGCAAGGGGATCCTGAAGTCTTCTCGCTATCGAAACCGCACTCCTCAGCGTGAGATCAAACTGAGGCATTTCCGCCGCGGCAAGCTTTGATGCGGAATATACTGACGCCCCAGCCTCACTTACTATCATATAGGAGACCTTTTCATCCGTTTCGGCAATGCATTCCGCCGTGAACAGCTCCGTCTCTCTTGACGCCGTTCCGTTTCCTATTGCAATTATATCAGCGCCATGCTTCTTTATCATATCCTTAAGTATCCTTTTGGACTTTTCCTTCTGAGCCGCCCCGTGTGTGGGATATATCACCGAGGTATCGAGTACCTTTCCCGTAGGATCCACCACAGCAAGCTTGCAGCCCGTTCTGTAGCCGGGATCAAGCCCTATTGCTGTATGACCCTTTACAGGCGGCTGCATCAGGAGCTGTCTGAGATTTGCCGAATACACCTTTATGGACTGTTCATCCGCTCTTTCGGTAAGCTCTGCACGAAGCTCCCTTTCGACAGAAGGAAAGATCAGTCTCGTATATGCATCATCACAGGCTGCCTTTACAAGCTCCGAGCATTTATTCTGAGATGTTACCGTAAGCCGGTATATTATGGTCAGGCATTTTGACGGTTCAATGTCTATTCCCGCCCTGAGCAGTCCTTCCTTCTCGGCTCTGTCTATCGCAAGTATCCTATGACCCGGAACAGTCTTTACCGGCTCGGAAAAATCACGGTATGCCTCGTTGAGCCTGTCGTCCTCGGGATCGACAGCCTTTGACTGCAATGTGCCGTTGAGCCTTATGATGTTTTTCAGTCTCTTTCTGATCTCAGCGTTGTCGGATATATTCTCGGCTATGATATCTCCCGCTCCCTGCAGCGCCTCCTCTGCAGTGAGAACTCCCTTCTCCTCATCTATAAAACGTACCGCTTCCTCCTCAGGGTCACAGTCCTGCTGAGCAAGGATCAGCTCTGCAAGCTCTCCAAGACCCTTTTCCTTTGCCGCAGACGCTCTCGTCCTTCTTTTAGGCCTGAACGGGCGGTATATATCCTCTATCTCGGAAAGCTGATTCACCTGTTCAAGAGCCCTTGCGATCTCCTCGGTCATATTGCCGCTGTTCTCGATCAGAGCAGCGACCTCCTCACGGCGCTTGTCCAGATTTCTTAGATATTCAAGTCTCTCGCTTATCTCTCGAAGCTTCTGATCGTCAAGTGTGCCGTGCATTTCCTTTCGGTATCTTGCGATAAACGGAATGGTGTTCCCGTCATCGAGCAGGGAGATAATATTCCCTGCGTATTCCTCCTTAATCCCGAACTCCTCCGAAAGCCTTTTTGCATATTCCATTTTTCTTCTCCTTATCTATGTATTATCTGTCAAATATCAGAGCTTCCTTTTTTTCCTGAAAAGCATGCTTCTTTCACGCTTCGATCTCATGAACAGGATCAGAGAAAGCGTAAGAACCATTCCTATCGCCGAGAAAATTATTATCCCGATAAGAAACTGAGTTTTACTGTCTTTTTTGTCGTCCTGAGTTGTTATAGCTGTCGGGACCTCATCTATAGGCTCCGCAGGCACCGTGCTAAGCTCAGCTAATTTTCCCTCATCGTCCTCGGGCTCAGCAGGAGGAAGAATATAGGATATCTCCTCGTTCGAGTTTTGCTGCACCTTGCCGCTTTCCCTGTCCGCCGGTAGGATAACCCTTATTTCAGCCATCCATCTCAGCGGATCGTTTTCAGGCGCAGGCTGAACCGCCACGCTGCTTTCCGTTGCGCTGCTATGTCCGGAGCGGCTTCTGCTCGTTTCCGATGCATTGCTCTCATCAGCGCTGTTTTCTTCGGAGCTGCTTTCCTCCGGAATGCTTGCCGCTGTACTGCTCTCATCGACACTGCTCTCAGGGAAGCTGTTTTCATCAGAACTGCTTTCCACGGTGCTGCTCTCTTCAATGCTGCTCTCGGTTAAGCTGATCTCCCCGACACTGCTCTCAGTCTCACTGATCTCCCCGGGACTGCTCTCTATCACACTGATCTCCACGATGCTGCTCTCGGTAATACTGATCTCCTCGACGCTGCTCTCTATCACACTGACCTCTACGACGCTGCTCTCGGTAATACTGATCTCCTCGATGCTGCTCTCGGTCACGCTTATCTCCTCAGTGCTGCTTTCGGTCATGCCGGAATCCCCGGCAGAGGTCTCCTCAAAGCTTTCCTCAAACGAAGAGGCAGCCTCTGAAGTATCATTTTCATCTGCAGAAACAGACACGATCATACCGGAGACAAACAAAAGCGCGATCAAAAAGGACAAAAGACTCGTCCTCAAATATTTCATATCATCACCGCCACATTTAACAACAACTGTACTTTTTTATCGCACTATTGCTATTATACCAGAACCATTGAAAAAATCAAACCCCCAAAAAACACTTCATGATGCTGTTCTATTGTTCCGGTCTGAGCACCTCACAAAGCACCCTGCCCAGAAGGAAGCCCGAATATCTTGCCTCCTCAAGTGTGTTTGACTCGGAGCCGACCTCAATGAGCAAGGAGCCTGTATTCACGTTCATATTGTACATGAAATCCGAAAAATTTACAGGCCTCATCATGTCGGGATAAAGCTCGGCAGCCTTTTCCTGTATCTTCAGCGCAAAACGAAGATTATATTCCCAATCTCTGAATTCATCACTGTCATCATAGTTATAGCCTGAAAGCAGCATTACCTGAGCGCCCTTTCTGCCTCCTGCCGTGAATACGGGCTTGTGTTTTTCTGTGTCTGTACCAATACCGTCACGGTGGATATCGAGCACCACCTTGATCGTGGGGTACTTTTCAAGGTATCTGTTTATCGTTTCAAGACTCCTGTCATAGGCTCCGCTGTAGCTCGGATAATCATGCAAAGTCGTATCGTGTATCGTCACAATGCCCTGGCGGTTGAGCTGCTCCGCTATCTCCTCGCCTACTGCGCATACATTTTCACTGCAGTCCGTTGTTCTCGGGAAAAAGCTTTCATAGAAATAACCGGTGTCATAGGTAAGATAGCTTTCTGAAGTGTGTGTATGATAAATAAGCACCTGCGGCTCGTCAGTGTCCTCAAGCTCAAAGCCAAGCTCCCCCTCCAACTCAGCTCTGATATCAATATCCGCAGACGCGGTATTCTTTACCTGAACTCCGTTATAGCTGATGTTTCCCTCCGTAACCGTAAATTCATCAACGGGATATTTTTCTTCCCCCTCATGCTCTCTGTCATATTCATCCTTTTCTCCCGCCTTAACTACTGAGGGCTGAAAATCACCTTCTGCCGGTTGGCTGCTTCTTTCCTCTTTATCCTCGCTCACCTCGGCATTTACCGGCACAGCCTCCGCGCTTTCCTTATTCACTGAGCTATCGGTGTCCTCGTGCGGCGCAGAGTATTCCACCGCCTCACTGTAATGTCTGTCGCCTACAGGCAGGGTAATTTCCGCCGCGGCAATATCTATCGGCAGAGCCGTATCGGAGCTGTATAGCTTCGTCACGGTGCAGGTCAGGCCCGTAATGGTAACGATCACCGATGCGACCACAGGCAGTATTCTTTTCAGTCTTTTTTCTCTCATAGCTCTCTCCTGTTTTCGTTAATAAAAAAGCTGTCTACGGTTAAGCTTATGAGATGTAAGGCTCTGTTATGATACGAGAGAAACAAGGGTATCGAGATCTGTCATATTCTGCAGCGCATAGTTTATCGACATAGCCAGCAGCCTTGCGGCTTTTTCGATCAGATCATCTATATCTCTCGGAGTGACCATCATTCTTTCTCCACAGACAAGCCCGTCCATGCGTTTTTCCTCCTCCGGAGTAAATGTCCTTCCGGCAAGCTCAAGTGCAAGGGTAGCAGCGTCCACCACAGTTGGAACTCCTATAGAGACAACAGGCACCCCGAGGGCAGCTTCGTCAAGCCTTTTTCTGCAGTTGCCCACTCCTGAGCCGGGAGCTATACCCGAAGATGATATCTGCACCGTCTGTCCGAGTCTTGAAGTGCTTCTTGCAGCAAGAGCGTCGATCACTATCACCGCGCAAGGCTTTATTCTGTCGCAAACAGAGCTTATCATTTCATAGCTCTCTATGCCGGTCTGTGCAAGAACTCCTGCGGAAAGAGCGCATACGCTGCGAAGCATCTGCAGACCTGAGCCTTCTGCAAGTTCTCCGTTGAAATGCCTTGTTGCAAGTATCATATCAGCACACTTCGGGCCGAGTGCGTCCGGAGTTATCTCACGGTTTCCGAGCCCTGCAACAAGCACCGTTCCCTTTTTGGGGATAAGCCCTCCCAGCTCTGCCGCAATGAGACCGATAAGCTCGGGAGGATCACGGTATTGCTGCGAAAGCCTTATGCCCTCAATAGTAATGTATTTTCCGACAGGCTTGCCTATAGCCTGCGCTGCCCCTTCTGTTTTTATGCTTATTTTTGTAACTCTCGCCCCGCACAGCATGGCGCTCTCGACCTCCGCCCCTGCCATGTTCCCGTTGAGATAAGCATCTGTTTCGACCGCAAGATCTGTTCTTCTCTGCAATTTCATTCACCCTTTCTAAGATCAGCCTGTTCGTATAGATGCACAAGCCCCTGTTTGATCACCGATAAAGACCGCTGCCGGACTTTCCTCAGCCCTCCGCCACGAAGGAGGAGAAGTTAAAAAATGCTATGGAATTATCATACGCTCAGAATTTCATTTATTCTTTTCCTTGGCATGACATAATATTATTTTTTTCATTGTTATGCCCGATAATTCACGAAGAAAAACAAAATTTATCTGAAAGAGTCTTTTTTTACTGTCAATTTACTTGTTGACACCAAATGTCTGTAGATATATAATAATGTCGTATGTTCGGATTTGTTTTTCCGGAGCCTTCATGCTCCGAAAGGATCATAAAAAATTTAAAAGGTTGGGGATATTAATATGAAAAGGTTTATCTCAGCGCTTCTTGTGCTTTCACTTGCCGCCTCTGTTCTGACACTTTCCGCCTGCGGAAACAGCAGCGAGCAGGAGGAGTCTTCAAAGCCGGTCTCCAGACAAAGCAGTACCGTTTCTCAGGTTCAGCAGCCTTCCGCAAAGCCCTCTGAGGAGGAGGTCGAGGTCAGCATAGCCGAAAACAAGCCAAAGATCACCGAAACTCAGCTTACCGAGCTCAGCAGCAAGCTCACAGACAACCAGAGTATTCCCGAATTCACCTGTACCTCAGAAAAGCTCAACGCCTCCGAGATAGCCAAGGACAAAAAAATGTATCTCATCTCGGAAAATTCACAAAGCTCCTTTCATTCAATGGTAGAGAGCAACTTCAAAAAAACCGCCAAGCGCATAGGCTTTGGTGAAACAACCGTTGCAGAAACAGACGGCAGCATTTCCGCCCTTAACGACGGACTCAACGATGCAGTCAAGAAAAAGAGCGACATCGTGATCCTTTCGGGAGACATCAACAAGAATGCGATCTCAAGCTATATCGAAACAGCTCAGGCAAACGGAATAGAGGTTTTTTCCTCAGGCTCAAAGAGTGTGGGTGAAAAGGATCATTTCACGGATTATACCGTACCGATAAACTACGCCTTTGCAGGAGAGCTTATGGCTGACTGGGGAATAGTCAAGACCGGCGGAAAAATAAATGCTCTCTGTGTAAGCTGTACGGATTCAGAGCTTTCGGCATCGATCTTCAAGGGCTTCAAGGCGGAGTTTGAGAAGTATGTTTCCTCATCGGAGGGAAGCTGCACCACTGTAAACGCCAACTCCATAGAAATAGGCAACGGACTTGCAAACAAGATAAAGTCTGCCGTATCCTCAGATACAAAGATCAATTATATTTTTGTATTCGATGACGCTGCTATTAACGATGCTATCTCAGCCGTCGTGCAGTCCGGGCAGGATATCAAGATCGTTGCAACAGGCGGCAGAAGCGAGGACATGGATCTTGCCGAGAGCGGGAGCATTGAGATGCTTGTCGCACACAGCTATGAATGGACAGCCTATGCAATACTCGACTATGCTCTGAGATTTTTCGGCGGTAAGTCACTTCCTGCCGTGCAGGATGTACCGTTCCGCATTCTCACAAAGGATATCATTGAAAAGGCAAAGAAGGACTCAAAGGACGATTTCGACAGCTTCCATGAGATCTGCTTTGGCGGTGCCTTTGTTGACGGATATAATAATCTATGGAGCATCTGAAGCAGATGAAGCTTCACAAAAGAGCATACCCTCAAGACCCCGAAAGGGGTCTTTTTTATGCACAGTTAATATTGACAACATATAACATGATATAATATAATGTTCTTAGATATTTCCGCAGATGATCGATCTGAGAAAACTTGAAACAAGAGGTGGATAACAATGAAATTATGTGCTTCATGCGGTGCAAGACTTCCCGATCAGGCTCAGTCATGCGTCGTATGCGGTTCCACGGAGTTTGCTTACCCCGCTGCTCAGCAGAACGCCTACGTTCAGAACGGCTACGCGCAGCAGTATGACAACGGATATGCTCAGCAATATGACGAGCAGTATGACAACGGCTATGCTCAGCAGGGACAGTATGCGGATCAGTACGACAACGGCTATTCGCAGCAGTATGACGAGCAGTACGACAACGGCTATTCGCAGCAGTATGACGAGCAATACGACAACGGCTATTCGCAGCAGTATAACGATCAATACAACAACGGCTATGCTCAGCAGGGACAGTATGCAGACCAGTACGACAACGGCTATTCGCAGCAGTATGACGAACAGTATGACGAGCAGTACGACGACGGCTATCCCCAGCAGGGACAGTATGACGAGCATTACGGCAACGACTATTCACAGCAGTATGGCGCTCAGTACAACAACGGCTACGCCCAGCAGGGACAGTATGCAGAGCAGTATGAGGAGTATCCTCAGCAGGAACAGTATGAGGATTACCCCCAGCAGGAGCAGTATGAGGAGCAGTATGAGGAGTATCCTCAACAGCAGCAGTATGAGCAAGCTCCCGTACAGCCGGAGCCTGTTGCCGCCGTCAGCGCTCCTGAACCGGAGCCTGAGCCCGAACCTGAGCCCGAGCCTGTTGTCGCCGCGGTAAGTGTTCCCGAGCCTGAGCCCGAGAAAAAAAGCGTCAGCGAATGGATCAAAAAAGCGGAGCAGGAAGAGCCGAAGGAAAACCCCTACGAATCCTCAAAGGATTTCAAATTTGAGAAGAAGGAAGAGGAAGAGGACGAGGAGGAGGACGAGAGCGCAAAGAATTTCAAGGGTCTGAAGACCGTGCTGAAGCTCTTTACCAACACACCCGATCATACTTTCGATTACGATCCGCAGGACGCTGCCGCAAGCAAAATGGTGTCTATAATCGCTATGCTGGGCATTACCTTCTGGGTGCCTCTCGTAGCAAGAAAAGGCTCATATTTCTCAAGATTTTATTCAAACCAGGGACTTCTGATGCTCATTTTCCAGATACCGTTTATGATAATCTACATGATCTTCAACGGCATTGTCGGAGTTGCCTGCTCTAATGCGGCCTCATACGGAGGAGAAGCTACAGGTCTTACCCCAATGGGCTGGATAATGGATATCATTCTGTTTGCGATCTGCTATGCGATACCGATTTTTGTGTTTATTCTTTCAGTTAAGGCGATAAACGCTCGTAAGGCAAAGGAGATACCCTTTATCGGTTTCCTCAGAATAATCAAATAACATAAAACAGCACGGTGCCGTTTTAAGGTACCGTGTTTTTTTGCGCCGTCAGCCGCCGAACAACCCGAAAAACGCCTCTGCCCATTCGAGCAGCTTAAAACGCACCTGATATCTGTCTCCTCCCGAAACAATATCCTGCTCAGCGCCGTCAAGAGCATTTCCAAGCACATTGCCGCCTGCAGAGGGCAGACACAGCGCAGGGAAAAGCACACACCACCAGTTATGTCCCTCACCCTTGCCTATGATTATCCGCACTGCATCATAACGTCCTGCCGGCAGAGTCAGCTTTCCATATTCCCTTGTATCAAAGCTCATATTCGTTACATAAGCCTGCACAGGGTAGGAATAACCATATTCTCTGACTGTTTTTTCGGCAAAGCTCCTTATTTCTCCGATATGCTCCTGAGCCAACCTCAGAGCCTCGTTCTTGTCTATACACTCCGAAAACAGTTCATCAGTATATCCAAGCAGTCCATCACGAACCTTCAGCTTTAGCTTCTGGTCCTCATCGCTGTCTGAATTTGCGAGAATGTGCAGTCTCAGCACATCTCCCCTTATCTCCTCACAGGCTCCGTAAAACCCCGTCATTGCCATAAGACAGGTCACAACGAATGCGCACACCAACGATTTGAATAAGTATTTCATAGCTTATCTCCCTCCGTTTTGCTGTCAGGAGTATTGACCTTTCTTTCTGCGTATATACAAACGGATTGCATCACCTTTTTTGATTCATTGCGGCAAGCTTAAGCCTTACGAATTTTGCGACGTTTTTCTCAAATCATGTGTTTTCTGTACAATTATTTGATTAGGCTCTTTTGTGATTCTTTATAATATTTTTATCAACCTACTCTGTTTTCCGGTTTAAAAGAAAAAAGCCTACCCTTTCGGATAGACTTTTTTAGACAAGCTGATGAAGTCTGTCGCATAAGACAGACACTCTGTTTTTTATCGTCCTGCTATAAGGCTGTCGAGCATTGTCTTTAACGCCTTGTAGCTTGCATCGCTGAAATCACACAGATAATACTCTTCAATGAGAATATCGGTTTCATTATTAAAGAAGCCCGCTTCTATTCTGACCTCATTGTTGTCTACAATAACTATTATCATGTCATATTCGGTACCGTTTATCCTTATCGGCTCGTCAACCATGAACAACTGTATGGTTACTGAGTCGATACCCCCTCCCTGCATGATATTGGTATTCATAGCATAGTTTTCCGTCATAATATTTCCGATCAATGGGAACAGCGCATCAATTTCAGCCTTATCAAATCCCAGTGATTCCGAATTTCGGAGAACGTTAAACAGCACATTATCAGGGAGCACCGTATCTTCGCTGCATACAGATTCATACGACGAGATTTGAGTATAAGCGGCTTTACCTGAGCTTTGTGAAGGCTCCTCATTATAATCCTGTTCTGAATAAAATGATTCTTTACTGCTTAGCGTCTCATAGTTTTTGATATCTCCGTTCTCCGGCACCTCTTCAGCCTTTGAAGGCTTGTTCTGCTCCGATTCTTCCTGAAGCACCTGTTCCGGAGCCTCAATTTCATTATGCTCCTCAGCTTTACGCTCCTCATCTTTACCCTCCTCAGCAATTTTATCAGAATCAGCAGGTACAGAGGATGAAGCTATCAGATCGGAGCCGGCAATTCCTCCTCCGGAGCCGCCTGTAAGCTTAGGAACTATAGTAGCCACGGAAAGCCCTATAACAGCGGCCGCCGCTGCCGCTCCTATAAACGGAAGCAGCTTGATGATGACAGGCTTTTTCCCCTTTTTAGGCGAGGCTGAGGTTATATCGCTGAGGAAATCCTCTCTGAAGCTGTGTTCAGGAGCGGGTCCGGTATCTACAGGACCATCGGCACCGTGAAGATATTCACCGCCGTATTGCTTGATGCTGTCATTAAGAAGTCTTTCAAATTCCCTGTCATTCATTAATGCCAACCCCTTCCAGCTTGGATTTTAGCAAGGCTCTCGCCCTGTGAAGGCGCACCTTGACATTCTCAGGCGTCAGACCAAGATTTTCAGCTATCTCGTTGACACTGAGATCGCAGTAGTATTTAAGCATGATAACATCGGAATACTTGCTGTCGAGAGACTTGACCATATCAAAGAGTATCCTCTTTATATCCTTGTTCTCGGTATCAACAGAAATATCCTGAATGACCTCGTCGTCCTTATAGATCTCCTCGGTCACATTTTCTCTTTTGCGGTGATTGTAGATCTTAAACGCAGCATTTCTTACAGTTATGGTCATAAGCTTTCTCATCTGCTCGGGAGTGAGAGCCTTATATCTGTCGAAATTCCGTGCAAGGGAAAGAAAAGCGTCATGAACGGCGTCCTCCGAGGAGGCTTCGTCTCTCAGGATCCTGTATGCGTAGTTGTAGAGGAAATCTCTTGTTCCGAGATATATCTGCTCATAGATCTGTTTATCCTGAGGATCGTCTATCATCGCCATGAAGATAAAGATCATTTTATCACCTGCTTATTCTAATAATCAATTCTGCCGGAAAAGGTTACACTTCTATTATATTTATTTCCGCTTTTTTTTCAAGCAAAATATTTCCTCTGTCCCCGGGGAAACCCCTTTTCTGCCGAAAAAATGATTTTCCCCGGTCTTGCCTGCCGGCTCGGTCGGTGCCTCTCAGCCTTCCCTAAATTCGCTGTGTATGTTATGTCCTTTACTGGCTGATCGTTCACATTAGGAACGATAGAGTATCAGTCTCCACCGCTATCGCTTCTGTCTGATCCATGCAAAAATCCCCGCTCCGTGTGTACAGAGCGGGGACAATTATTTGCTATTAAGACTTGAAGCAGTTTACGTAAATATGCTTATCAGTTGCCCGCACGGGTCTTGAGCTCATCGTAACGGTCAACAGACTTCTCCTCTGCCTTCTTGAAGAGCTCCTCTGCTCTCTCGGGGAAGGAGCGTGTGAGAGCGCTGTAACGAGCCTCACCGAGAATGAAGTCGCGATAAGAGGTAGTGGGTGCCTTGCTGTCGAGAATAAAGGGATTCTTGCCCTCTGCCTTAAGTGTCGGGTTATAACGGAACATATTCCAATAACCGCACTCAACAGCCTTCTTCATCTCAGCCTGACAATTCTTCATGCCGCCCTTGATAGAGTGCATCTCGCAGGGAGCATAGCCAATGATAAGTGAAGGACCGGGATATGCCTCAGCCTCCTGGATCGCCTTAAGGGTCTGATTCTGATCAGCGCCCATAGCTATCTGTGCAACATAGATGTAGCCGTAGGACATTGCAATATCTGCAAGGCTCTTCTTGGCTATTGCCTTGCCTGCAGCAGCAAACTGAGCCACCTGACCGATCTGTGAAGCCTTGGAAGCCTGTCCGCCTGTGTTGGAATATACCTCGGTGTCAAATACCATGATGTTTACATCCTCGCCGGAAGCAAGAACATGGTCAACGCCGCCGAAGCCGATATCATAAGCCCAGCCGTCACCGCCGAATATCCAGATAGACTTCTTTGCAAGGAATTCTTTGTTTTCAAGTACATCAAGTCTTGCAGCGCAGTCGCAGTCCAGCTTCTCCAGCTCTGCAACAACTGCCTTTGCAGCATCGCCGTTCTTCTTGCCGTCGTCCTTGGTAGCCATAAATTCTGCAATAGCAGCCTTTACGCTCTCAGGAGCCTTCTCGCCGGCAGCGATCTCATTGAGCTCGCCGATAAGTCTCTCACGGATAGCCTTCTGACCAAGGTACATGCCGTAACCATGCTCTGCGTTATCCTCAAACAGGGAGTTAGCCCATGCAGGACCGTGACCGTCCTTGTTTACTGTGTAAGGACAGGTAGCAGCAGGACCACCCCAGATCGAAGAACAGCCTGTAGCGTTGGAAATGTACATTCTGTCGCCGAAGAGCTGAGTAACAAGACGTGCATAGGAGGTCTCGGCGCAGCCTGCGCATGAGCCGGAGAACTCAAGCAGCGGCTGCTTGTACTGGCTGCTTATCACATTCATTACAGCGGTAGTCTCGGGCTTCTCTGTTACGTTTGCAACACAGTAATCGAATACCTTCTGCTGGTCATACTGAGTTTCTGCAGGAACCATCTTCAGTGACTTTGTCGGGCAGACGCCTACGCAGACGCTGCAGCCCATACAATCCATCGGAGAGATAGCGAGTGTATATTTATAGTCTGTCTTGACAACAGGCTTGGGAGCGATCTTGGTGTTCTCGGGAGCTGCCGCAGCCTCTTCCTCTGACATAGCGAAGGGTCTGATAGTAGCGTGA